>JAZOSI010000094.1:0-16048 GCA_045657065.1 Congzhengia sp.
TAAGTGAGGAAGGTTTCGAACTCACTGATGGTAATGATACCATTTTTTATGTAATAAGTCAATAATTTGTGAATAACTTGTCAAAAACTTGACTTTAAATTTTATAAGGATTATAATCTTAATATAAATAATGCGAGGTGTAATTATGGCAGAGAAATTCACATTGCCAAAGGCTTTCACAAAAGAGTGGTTTGGCTATGTATGGGATTATTATAAATATCATATTTTGATTGGACTTGCGGTTATTTTGCTTGCGGTAATGACAGTTTCTGAAATTGCAGGAAGAGAAAAATACGACGAAAGTATAAATTTTGTTTCAAAATATGTGATAAATACTGAAACGGCAGAAAAAATAGAAATGTTAGCAGAAAAAGGTTCAGGAGATGTAGACGGCAACGGAGAAGTGAATGTGATTTTTTCACAGCTTAATTTTACGGAAGAGGCAATGAAAGACCCGAATATGGAAATAGCTCTAAGAAACAAGCTTATGTCGTTGTTTATCACGGAAGAAGAGTATATTTATATCTGTGATGAAAAAATGTTGGAAGAAATTTTAAACACAGAAAGTACAGAAGGGCTTTTTATGCCTGCTGTTAAATGGACGGGCATAAAAAGTGAAGAAGGAACGTTTGGAGTTTCTTTAAAAAACAGTGCTATTTTTGAGAGTGCAGGAGTGAATTCAGAAGAATTATACATTCTTATAAGAGAATGTTATGATACCGATAACGAGAAATTAGTAAAAAAACAGGAAAACGCAATTAACTTAGCAAAATTTTTGATAAAATAATTATAAAAATATATTGACAAATCCCAAAAAAGATGGTATTATATTCAAGTGAGCTCGAGTGGCGGAACTGGCAGACGCCCGGGACTTAAAATCCCGTGGGAAGTGATTCCCGTACCGGTTCGATTCCGGTTTCGAGCACCACGTCGGAACAAGCTATGCTTGTTCCGATTTTTTTATACATAAAGATAAAATGCCAATTGGGGACTGCCAATTGGGGACTGCCAATTGTGGACAGGGGACGTGCCAATTGGGGACGTACATTTTTCGGTATCATTTTATTGACAACTAAATATAGATATGGTATACTATAGCTAAGAGGTGGTAGAATGAGCAGGCTTGCAAGAACTATCAGCGAAAGCGGAGTATACCATATTTTATTTCGAGGTGTTAATCAGCAGAACTTATTTGAAGAAAAAGCTGATTTTAACAAGTTAAAAGAGACAATAGCGACAGTAAAACAAGACCTTGGATTCGAAATATACGCATATTGTTTTATGAGTAATCATGTGCATATTGTTTTGAAAGAGAGAAGTTTTGGAGATATATCTTTGATAATGAAACGAATTTTAACTAAATATGCACGTTGGTATAATATAAAATACGGTAGAAGCGGTGCTCTAATCGCAAACAGGTACAAAAGTGTTCCTGTAGAAATAGATGAATATTTTTTGCATTTAATAAGATATGTTCATCAGAATCCAATTAAGGCAGGCATTGTAGATAAAGTTGAAAACTATCATTATAGCAGTTTTTTGGAATATGTGAATAAAAGTAATTTAACTGATACAGAGTTTTTATTGCAAATGATAAGTGTGGAAGAGTTTGTTGATTACCATCAAGAAATGGAAAAAATGAATTTTCGTGTAACGGACAGTAAGAAGAAAACGGATGAGGATGTTTTTATATTTTTAAAAAAGAATTATAAAATTGACAATCCTAAAAGTATATCAAAATTTTCAAAAGTTGACCGTGATAAAATTTTAGTAAGTCTAAAGAAAGAATTTCCAATTAGGCAACTGCAAAGAATTACGGGGATTTCAAGAGGCGTAATAACCAAAGCGGAATAATGCTACCAAAAAATGTACGTCCCCAAATGGTCGCAAAAATTTGCTAATTGGTTTGCAGAAAAGGGACTAAATGTCCATGATCCAAGATTTGGCTCATGGGTGGATAAAGCTTCTCATACAAAATGGAGTTATAAGTACAATAAATATTGGCAAGAGTATATCAGTAATCATCCTAATGCTTCAGCTAAACAGATAATAGAATATGCAAAACAACTAGGAAAAAAATTTAAATTTACTATTAATTTTGAATAGAAAAGTTGTGAAAGGAAGTAATAATGAGATTTTATAAAATGCTTAGCGATGAAGGAAAGAGAAAAAAATATGCTTGGGCTTTTCCAGCCTATGGATATCCGACAAAAACAATATCATGTAACCAATGTCATAGAGTATGGAACTCGTTTGCACCTATTTTTGAGAATAAACTTGCTTTTCCTATTCTGTTAACTAATGAACATTTTGCTGATATGACCAGCTGTGAAGCGATGCTTATGGCAAATGAAAAAGTAAAACAAATTATTCAGTCAAATAATATAAAAACTGTTACTTTTTCTGAGATGCCTGTTATATTACAGGATGAACTGTCCTATGAACAAAAAAAGGAATTAAGAGACAAAGGATATAATGTAACCAAAATCTCTAATATCAAAGAACGGTATTATATGATATATACGGAAATAGGTGCGAAGTTGCACAAAGATTCTAACTTTGAATGGATTGAAGAAGGTGAGGATGTTTGTAAACATTGTGGCTATGGTGTAGGATATAAACCTAAAGATTACTTTGACCCGTATTATATTGAATTAGATTCATGGAATGGTGATGATATATTCAGAGTTGAGGAACTTACAGGAACAAAAATATGTACCGAGAAATTTATGAGCTTATGCAAGGAAAACAATGTCACAGGAATATTATTTGAAGAAATTATTGCCAAATAAGGTGCCGGTGTCAAGGGGGGTGTCACGGGTGTCAAGGGGACGGTTCTGTTGACACACCCGACTAATGTGACACGAGAACCGTCCCTCTGACACATGCATCTTTGTATGCACAAAATAGTCCTTGGGCACAAAAAGCATCTAAAGCTGCGTATGCGAATGTAGCAGTTGGAAAGTGAGGCGTAAAAGATGTATTATTTATTAAATTACGCTCCCTCAGTATTGTATATAACTATTTCGTTGAAGTCTATAAAAATAGATTTTGGTGTATTTGCTATTGCATATTTATTTGCTCAACCATTATATTTGTTAATTGTTAATGTACCTTTTATTTGCAAAAAATCAATATCATATGCTTCTAGTTTAACATATATGGTTTCAGTTATTATATTCAATGTACTATATACTATAATCGCACATAAAATAAAAACGGGATATTTTGCTGATGATGTACCAATATCGATATATTTTTGCATGTTATGTATACCAATGATGATTGTTGTTTTTGGTATAGGAATATTGTATTCGTTTAAAAAAAATTAGGTGTCAAGGGGACGGGGTGTCAAGGGGACGGTTCTGTTGGCACACTGGGACAACCAATTAGTGTCAATACCAAAAAATGTACGTCCCCAAACGGTCTCAAATTACAGCTACGCACCTGACGGACTGAGACATTCAAAGACAGTGGGTGAAGATACAACAACCTTTGTGTATGATAACTCAAACATTGTTGAAGAAATCACATCAGACGAAACGAATAAATATTACAGAGGCTATGAGATTATAAAGAACTGCGATAATCTGAGGTGTCAAGGGGACGGTTCTGTTGACACACTTGAAAAGGTATGATAAAATTTCCCCAGGTGTCAAGGGGACGGTTCTATTGACACACTTGAAAAGGTATGATAAAATTCCCCTGAGGTGATTAAAAATGCCCAGATTAGCACGGCAAAAAAGCGAAACAGGATTTTATCATATTTTATTGAGAGGCGTTGGACGTCAAAATATTTTTGAAGATGATGAAGACAAGCAAAGATTTCTTGAAACTCTGGAAAGATACAAGAAAGAATTAAATTTTGAATTACACGCATATTGCCTGATGGGTAATCATGTACATCTGTTAATTAAGGATGTAGCAAATCAACTCGATCAGATTATGAAAAAAATTGCAGGAAGCTATGCATATTATTTCAACAGGAAATATGAAAGAGTTGGACACCTGGAACAGTTCTTCTGCCGTGATTTTTTATACATAAAGAGAAAAGGCTTTCAGCATTTGCTGAAAGCCTTTTTTATGTGGTGTTTCCTTATTTAGCAACCTTGTCTTTTAAAGCTTTACCAGCTTTGAAAGCGGGAACTGTTGTAGCAGCAATTTTGATTTTTGCGCCTGTCTGGGGGTTTTTGCCTTCGCGAGCAGCTCTTTTTCTAGCTTCGAATGTACCGAAACCAACTAAAGAGATTTTGTCGCCTTTCTTCAATGTGTCGCCTACAACATCAACAAAAGCGTTTAAAACTGCTTCAGCGTCTTTTTTAGAAGCGCCTGCTTTTGCTGCTAATGCTGCAACTAATTCTGTTTTGTTCATTATCTTTTCCTCCATTATGTATTTATTTTATTATCAGGCTTTCGCCATATAATCAGATTTGTTTTACTTTGTCCCAGAGCTTGTCCATTTCTTCTAACGTCATATCAGATAAATTCTTTCCTTCGCTTGAAGCCATCGTTTCAACCTTTTCAAAACGGTTTATAAACTTATCTGTAGCTTTCTTCAATGCTTCTTCGGGGTTAATTTTCAAAAACCTCGCCACATTTACACAAGAGAAGAGAAGGTCACCGAATTCTTCTTCGATTTTTTTCTGAGAATTTTCATTGACTGCGTCATTGAGTTCTTTTGCTTCTTCAATTAACTTTTCGTAAGCGCCACAGAAATCTTGCCAGTCAAAGCCGACTTTTGCGGCTTTTTTCTGTACTTTTTCGGCACGAATTAACTGGGGAAGATAAGAACAAACATCGCGCATGATTTCTGTCTGGGTTTTTAAGCCTTTTTCAGCCTTTTTGTTCTTTTCCCATACATCAAGCGCCTGGTCCTGATTTTCAGTCTTATCATCACCAAAAATATGTGTATGACGTGTAACTAATTTGTTGCATACATGGTATAAAACATCGTTTATATTAAATGTTCCGTTTTCATCACCAATCTGCGAATGAAATACCACCTGAAGAAGTACATCGCCAAGTTCGTCGGCAAAAGCGTCTGTGTCTTTTTTGTCCAAAGACTCCATTGCTTCGCAGGCCTCTTCTAAGAGAGCATACTTGATGGACTGATGGTCCTGGGCTCTGTCCCAAGGGCAACCATTTTCACCACGCAACACTTTCATTATATCAATTAAATCATCAAAAGTATAGTTGTTTTTTGAAAAATCCATAGTTTTTTCCTCGTTTTAAAAGGTTTTTTTTGGTAAAATGTGAAAAATGCTATAAAAGTTTAATTTTCTTCATAAAACTTGCAATTCTTGCGCCCTTAGGTAACATCAAAATGTCATCTGTGAAGAAACTCTTTGTAGCACACATTGTGGCAAAATACGCGATAACACCCACAAATATAGAAATACCGAGCGCGAGAATTGTTTTGATTCTTACAATGCTTTCTACGGGTGTCACGGGCGCCGCTGAAGAAAGGAAATTAACCTTCAGAGAAATCGCGGGACAACCCAAAAGATGAGCTGCGAGATTGTATGCAAAAAATACAACAACGCCCATAATAACTGCCGAAATCAAAGGTTTAATAATAAAGTCTTTGATATTAAAATTGGGCTTAATAATCTTTATTATTGATGCGATATTTAAAGCTGCAATTATAAAATAGCAGAAGAACGTACTGATAGGAGCTCCACCGATGTTAAGTTCGGGGATTGCAATCAAAGTGAAGTTTGAAACTACTTTAAATGCACCGCCAATAAGCATATTTCTTACAGGGATAAATACATGCCCTGATGCCTGAAGTATTGCAGTAGTAACTGAAACAATACAAACAAATATAATCGCAAGAGAAAGAAGCGACAATGTGTATTCTGCTCTTGTGTTGTTGTAGAGGCAAACGAGAATCGGCGCAGACAGTACAGAAAGACCGATAGCACAGGGTAGTGCAAACATTGTAGTAATTCTTACGGATGATTCTGTCAGGAGTTTTGCTTGTTTTCCGTCGTTTGTTGCCAATGCTGCCGAAATCGCAGGCACAATGCTCATAGAGATTGATGTAACAATAGACGGCGGCAGATTAAACAACGACATTGCATAGCCCGAATATGAGCCATACATAACATCTGCGGCAGAAGAAGAGATACCTTCGCCGATGCGTACTTTATCTGCACTTACACCGAAAAATTCAGTCAATGTCTTGAACATATTTTCGTCAACTGTTATTGTTGACAATCTCTGACTTATCATAAATGTATCAATAACATTTGTAAGTGACATAACGGCTGCGCCTATTGTTATAGGAACAGCGATTGTGAGAAGTCTTACGAATATTTTTTTAGAACTGCTTGCTTTTGTAGCGTCGGTTAAGGGATTTGTATTTTTATTTTTATAATAGAATAAAACCAAAAGTAAAAGTGCAAGTAATCCACCGATTGTAACACCGGAAATCGCCCCTGCTGCGGCAACCTCATAAGATGAAGCTACGAACAGATATGCACCTAAAAGGCCAATTACAAGCTTTGAAACTGCCTCTAAAACTTCAGAGTATGCAGTGGGAATCATATTTGAATGTCCCTGAAAATAACCTCTGAAAGCAGAGAGCACAGATATAAAGAATATTGCAGGGGAAATTGCTACAATACTGAGATACGAACCGGGCGAGTTAAATGCTTTGTCTGCAAATGCTCTTGCTCCGAAAAGAAGAACACAGGTTCCAATAACACCGATTATAGAAAGAAGAGCAACTGCCGCACGAAGAATCTTTTTGGACTCTGCATAGTTTTTCTTGGCAAGACTTTCAGATACCATTTTAGATACTGCAACGGGTAACCCTGCTGTCGCCATAACAAAGAGCGCAGCATACAGATTATAAGCACGGGAAAAATATGCCATACCCGTTTCCTGCAAAATGTTTGCAAGCGGTATTTTAAAGCAAGCACCTATAACTTTTACAAGAAGATGTGCAATAACTAAAACTGCAGCACCCTCCATAAAAGATTGTTTCTTTATCTTATTCAAATCCGTTCTTCCTTTCTTAAACTTATCATAAATTAAGTTTATTTACGCAAATGTTGTAATATACTACTTTCCAAGACAAAAACGGGCAAAAATCTTATCTACGATTTCTTCTGAAACTGTTTTGCCTGTTATTTCGCCAAGGTATGACGCAGCATCTGTTAAGTCTATCGACACAATATCATACGGTACATAATCTGATAGTGCTGAAATAGCACTTGACACTGAAGATAAAGCGGAAATCAACGCTTCTTTGTGACGAAGATTTGTTATTGCACTGTTGTCGCCTGCTGTGATTTTTCCTAATTTAAACATATTTTCGATTGTTTCTGAAAGAGCATCTAAACCTTTACCTGTTTTAGCTGAAAGAGTCAATACAGGTAAATCCTTAAATAAATCGTCAACTTTACATTCAGCCACATCTGATTTATTCAGAATTACAATTACATTTTTATTGTCAAGAGAAGAGAAAATCTCTCTGTCTTCATCCTCGATACCTGTTACAGAATCTGCCACAAAAAGCACAAGCTCGGCGGACTTTATGCACTCTTTAGATTTATCGATACCTAAACTTTCGATTGTGTCGTCTGTGTCGTGAATACCTGCAGTATCAAATACATTTAAAACTGCATTTCCGATTGTAATTCGTTCTTCGATTACATCTCGTGTAGTGCCTGCAATGTCGGTAACAATAGCACGGTTATCGCGGGCAAGTAAATTCAGGATTGATGATTTACCTACATTGGGTTTACCGCAGATAACTGTATTTATACCATCACGGATGAGTTTTCCCCTTTGTGATGTTTCCAGAAGTTCTACGATTTTATCTTTAATCTGATTTAATTCCTGCAGGAGTTCTTCTTTTTCTACATCGTCGATATCTTCTTCGGGGTAGTCGATAGTTACATTTATTTTAGCAAGAATCTCTAAAATCTTATCACGAAGTGAATTTATATCTTCAGACAACGCGCCGCCTAACTGATTGGCTGCAACAGAAAGCGCCAGCGATGATGGAGAATTAATAATGTCAATAACCGCTTCTGCCTGGGAAAGATCAATTCTGCCATTTAAAAATGCGCGTTTTGTAAATTCACCGGGGGATGCAAGAGTAGCGCCTGCTTCTATTACCGAAAGCAATACTTTTTCAGTAACCACAAGACCGCCGTGACAGTTTATTTCAACAACATCTTCACGGGTAAAAGTATTCGGCGCACGCATAACAGAAACCAAAACCTCATCAATCATTTCGCCTGATACTACAATGTTGCCGTAGTGAATGGTGTGGGTTTTGGCGTCTTTCAGGCTTTTTTTACTTTTAGCACAAAAAACCTTGTCGCATATTGTGATGCTTTCTTCGCCGCTTATTCTGATAACTGATATGCCGCCGGTACCGTGGGGAGTGGCTATTGCGGCAATAGTTGTATTTTTCATAAAAATCCTCCGGATTATATAGTGAATTTGAGATAATCGTCAAGAATGTCTGTAAGACTTTCTAAAAAAATTCTGGTTTCTTTGAACTTCATAAGAAGTTTTGCGATTTTTTTGACCTTTAAAATAAAGTCTTTATCAAGTTGAGAAAAATCTGGCAAGTCGCATAAAGGACACAGAGATTTCGCCCTCGGGTCAAAGATAATATCAAAGCCACCATTTTTTATATAAGGAATTAAAGGAAAAATTCTGCAGGAAAGAGGTCTTAAGTCTCTTTCGCAAGTTCCTTTACATATAACAATCTTTGCACACTTTCCGTCGTATTCGAATTCGGAATCAATGACTTTAAAATCAGGATTATCTGAAAATAAAACTTCCTCGCCTGGAAATAGATACATTCCTGTTTCTTCGTTATCGTCAGACTCACAACACGCACCATTGCATAATTTACCGCAGTCGACGGTTAGCGGAGTAGTGTCGTCAAAGAATTTGTATATGCTTTTGTATATTTCTGAAATATGCATATTTTTACGCCCTTTTAGAATTTATTTACCACAACACCTGTAATAAGCTTGGGATAGAAGTAAGTTGATTTCTGGGGCATTTTTTCATTGTTTAATGATACTTCTTTAATCTGGCGTACTTTTGTGCCGTTCAAGAGGAAAGAACAGTCAGCAGAATTATCTTTTGCTGCAGAAATTGCCTCTTCGGCAAACTTTGTATATACAAGGTTTTTCTGATTTGCCATATTTTCCATATCAATGTTGAATACATTGTCAAGAATAAGTGTATGAAGTACACTTACATCAAGACCGCAGTAAGCAGAAGATTTCTCGGGTAAGAGTTTTGCCATAGCATCCATATCTGTCAATGTAAGAAAATAGAAGTAATCTTTGCCTGTATAGAAAACATAAGATGAAACTTCCTGATTTTCAGAAAGTATTTTTTCAGCATCAGCAATAACATCTTCTGATACCACTTTTTTGATATCAAAGTAACTTTTGAGCTTTTCGATTACTTCATCTTCTGAAAAACTCTCAAGATTTTTTACGATTCTGTGAGTAGGTAACACCACAAGACCGGGATCGTCCATTTCAACAGAAAAAGCCATAACATACTTTGCGCTTTCGTTATCGGGTAAGGTCTTTGAGAAGTTGAGCGCAGTTTCATATCTGTGATGACCGTCTGCAATAAATAACTGCTTATCTTTGAAAGATTCTTCGATTTTGGCACAAAGAGTTTTATCTGTCAAAACCCAAACATTGTGAATGATGCCATCAGCTGTCTTAAAGCTTTCGTCGGGTGCAGATTTACAAACTTCTGTCATAATTTTATTTACTGTTTTCTTTTCGTCCATATAGAGGAAATATATGGGACTGAAGTTTGCGTGAGTTTCGCTCATAAGAGAGAATCTGTCCGCTTTTGCCTTTGATAATGTTTCTTCGTGGGGAAGAACTATCTTTTCAGAGAAAGGCACAAGTTCAACGGCAGAAATAATACCGCGAAGGTGCTTTTCTTCTCCTGAAACTGTGAAAATCTCTTCGTATATGTAATAAGCGGGTGTTTCTTCAAACTTCATAGCACCTGATGAAATCCAATCGTTAAGACAGTTTTTAGCTCGTGTATAGCGGTTGTTTTCATTGGTATCTGTGTCGAAAATTTTTCCTAATTCAAGATTTATAATATTATTCTTATGAGATGCAATCAAAGCGTCCTGCTCACTTTCTGAAATAATGTCGTAGGGGGGAGCGGTAACCTTTGATAAATCACCAACGACGGATGTGTCGTATCTTAATCCGCAAAAAGGTTTTACATTAGCCATTATTAATTCCTCCATTTATTCTTTTGATATATTCTATGATTTGAGCAGGGGAATCTGCAATAAAATCAGGATTTTCTGCAACGAGTTGTTCTTTTGGCTGATAGCCCCAGGTAACAGCAAGTGTCTTCATTCCTGCGTTTTTCCCTGTTCTGATATCGTATATGGAATCGCCGATAAAAAGAATATCAGAAGGCAAAACACCTAACATCTCCGCAAGATACAGAGCTGATGTGGGATCGGGTTTTCGCGGGAACTGAGATAGTTCTCCCATAGCATATCTAAATTCATAATCAGGAAAATAGTGTGGGGTTAATTCTTTTACTAAATCATCCCGTTTGTTTGAAAGTATGCTTAAGAGTATGTTGTTTTTAGTACAAAACTCAAGAAGTTCATCTATTCCCTCATACACTACGGTTTTTTCTATGCAGTGGTTACCATAATGTTCAATAAATTCAGGGACAGTTTTATCAAGAAGCTCATCTGTTACTGCAGATTCGGGAAAACTTCTTTTTGCTAAATTCCGCAAACCGTTTCCGATAGCACGGACATAATGTTCTTCTTCTTTTGTAGGAAAACCGTATTTTTCAAGTATGCAGTTCATAGAACTACCCAAATCTTTTATAGTATCGAGAAGAGTGCCGTCAAGGTCAAAAATAACCGCTTTACAACAAGTATTCATCCTCAATAATTGCCTCCTCGTCGTAACCGTCATCAAAATCGGGGTATGTATCGTCATCAAATACTGATTCTTTTTCACGTTTGGGTGTTACTAAACTTACAATGTATTTATCCATCACATGCCATATATAATAGTTTGCAGTAAAGGATGAAAAACCTGTAAGGAAAAGTCCAAGTACAAAAAGATAGAAAATGTCAGGCAAATACAAAACAAACTGAAAAACATACAACACAGCAACATTAATCCCTGCAACAATCAGGAAAATTATAATGTTCTGTGGTAATTTTGAAACTGTAAATACCCATGCGTTCTTTAAAACTGTTTTTAAATTCATTTTGAATGTGACCATAATCGGATAAACATAAAAGAGCATAATCACATAAAGCACAGCCACAAAAAACCAGAGTATGTACAATAAAACCATAGGTAAACCGTTTGTTTTAAACATAAAATTATAAAAAACAAACGCCTGAAGCAAAAGATATGTAATGATTGTTGAGCCTATGCTTACTACAATTGCCTGTTTGAAGTTTTTCTTTGACTGTTCAAAAAAGTCAGAAATCAGAAAAGTAGGTGACTGTTTTGCATAATTTCTTATAACATATGTATAACCTGCGGTGAATGGTCCGATAAACATAAATGGTATAAAGGGAACGAAAGGAATTAAGAATAATTCCCCCTTCATAACAGAAGTCACCATATAAACGATGTTATCGCCGTTAAAGTAGGCATAAAACAGAATTAAAGCCGCGCCAAAAAACAAAACATTAGAAAGCATATACCAAAAGTTAGCACCTGTTATATGCCCGAAATGTCTTCCGTAAATATCAAAATAATTCCTATTTGCCGCTTCTTCTTTA
This sequence comes from Congzhengia sp., assembly GCA_045657065.1. GTDB lineage: Bacteria > Bacillota > Clostridia > UBA1381 > UBA9506 > Congzhengia. The sequence continues at coordinate 11,792 of JAZOSI010000094.1, forward strand.
CTTACTCCGCGACCTGGTTTATTAGAAAAGCCAAACATCATAAACCTCCGTTAGTCTTTTTTCTGAGCATAGAAAACTCAGGTAAATCTTTACCCAAATCAAGTTTAAAAACTTGCATAGGATGTGGAACAGAATCGATTTCTTCGTCATCCTCGTTCCAGATTTTATCTATTGTAAATGAATAGGGTTCAGCATTGGGAGACATAATTTCTACTATATCGCCTACACAAAGCTTGTTCTTTTGTGTAAATACGCATTTGCCTGAATCATTCTTTTCAAAAAGTGCTGCTAAATCATAGTTTCTTATATATCCACCGTCTTCGGTGTTCTGTGAGTTTTCGTCTGGTTTGTTCAACCAGAAACCTGTTGTATAGCCACGGTTACTCACTTTTGAAAGTTCTTCAAGCCACTTGGGATCAAAAATAAAGTTTTCAGGGTCAGCCATATATATATCAATAGCTCTTCTGTAAACGCCAACTACTGTTGCAACATAAAATTCGGTTTTTACTCGTCCTTCAATTTTAAAACTTGTAACACCCGAATTCATAAGTTCAGGGATATGTTCGATCATACACATATCTTTTGAATTAAAGATAAATGTACCTCTGTCGTTTTCGTAAACGGGGAAGTGTTCGCCGGGGCGCTTTTCTTCCATAATCGTATAATTCCAACGGCAAGGATGAGCGCAGTCACCTGAATTTGACTCTCTTCCGGTCATATAACCGCTAAGCAGACATCTGCCTGAATAGGAAATACACATAGCACCATGAATAAAAGCTTCAAGTTCAAGTTCGGGAGATGTTTTTTCTCTTATAGTTTTAACTTCGTCAAAAGAAAGCTCGCGTGCCAAAACTACACGCTCTGCACCCATTTTGTGCCAGGTGTCAACTGTCATATAGTTTACATTGTTTGCCTGTGTGCTTACATGAATGGGTATTTCGGGTGCGTATTGCTTTGCAATGTTAAAAGCGCCAAGATCTGAAATGATAAAAGCATCAGGAGAGAGTTTTTTTACTTCCTGTACATATTCTATAAGCCGGTCTATGTCTTCGTTGTGTGGAATAACATTTAAGGCAAGATAGAATTTTTTGCCCAGAGAATGTGTATAGCGTATTCCTTCAGCCAATTCTTCATCTGTGAAGTTTTTTGCTCTTACGCGCAGGGAAAAAGAGTCACCGCCTGCATAGACCGCATCTGCGCCGTATGCAAGAGCAACTTTCAATCTGCTTAAGTTTCCTGCGGGTGAAAGAAGTTCAATCTTTTTCATATTTAAAATCCTTTTAGCCTAAAATTTTCATAAGTTCATCTGTAATAGTCACACTGTCGAGACCATAGTGACGCTTTAGCTCAGTTACGCTTCCGTGTGTAACAACTGCAGGATAGCCGATGTTTATACATTTTGAACGGGAATTAAGAGTTGAAACAAAAGCGCCTATTTTTTCGCCGATTCCGCCCGTTATTGCACCATCTTCCAAAGTCACTAAAACAGTGTGACGAAATGCCATATCGGAAATGAAATCTTTATTAAGAGGGTAGAGTGTGCGCAAATTCACAACGGTTGCGCTTTTCCCTGAAGCCATAAGTCTATCGGATACATCAGTAGCCGTTTTTGTCATTGTGCCGGTTGCCAGAATACATATATCCCTTCCTGCGCGGACAATATGCGGAACACCTGACTGAAATTCAGGCGTATCTTCTGCGTGAAATTCCTCTTTTCCTCTTGGGTATCTTATAGCGATTGGTCCCTGATATTCGTCGGATGATGCAAATTTTATCATCTGTTCTAACTCTTTGAAGTTTGCAGGAGCCAAAACCAACATATTAGGCATCTGCGACATAAAACCAATGTCAAACAAACCGTGATGGGTTTCTCCATCTTCACCAACAATACCTGCACGGTCAATCAAAAATGTAACCTTTAGATTTTGAAGACAAACATCATGCAAGATCTGGTCATAAGCTCTTTGTAAGAATGAAGAATAAACAACCACAAAAGGTTTCTTTCCGCCTGAAGATAACCCTGCTGCAAATGTTACTGCGTGCTGTTCGGCGATGCCTACATCATAGAATCTATTGCGGTATTTTTCACAGAATTCATCCATTCCTGTGCCTGTAGCCATAGCGGCAGTCACAACTGAAATATCTGTGTTTTCTTCCGCAAGTGAACACAATGTGTTCCCTGCAACTCGTGAATATGTTAAATTATTGTTATTTTCTATACATTTTGTTGATTCGAAAGTGCTTACACCGTGATATATATCGGGGTGTTCTTCGGCAAATTTATATCCTTTGCCTTTTTTTGTAAGAATATGTAAAAGCACGGGTCCTCGGAGCTTCTTTGCTCTTTCGAACATTAATGTCAAAGATTCGATATCGTGACCGTCAATAGGTCCAAAATATGAAAAACCAAGATTTTCAAACACTGAGCTTCCTGTTAAGAGATGCTTGATTTTGTCTTTTATTGACTTTAAAATTATTACGAACTTTCTGCCAATTTTGTTTCGTGACAATCTGTTTTCAAGTCTTGATTTAAATGTCAGGTATGAAGAAGCGGACCGAAGATTTGTAAGGTGTTTTGTAAAACCGCCTACGCTTCGTGAAATAGACATATTGTTGTCGTTTAAAACAACAATGAAGTTTTTCTTCATTTCACCTGCATTGGCCAGGGCTTCAATAGCCATACCACCTGATAGTGCACCGTCGCCGATTACGGCAATAGAGTAGTTGTCGCCTGAAAGTGTTTCTGACAATCCTAATGCTGCAGACACTGAGGTACTTGAATGACCTGTGTTAAAAACATCGTACTCACTTTCGGAAACTTTCGGAAAACCTGCAATACCGCCAAACTGACGAAGAGTTTCCAGTTTTTCTTTTCTGTCGGTCAACATCTTATACACATAGCTCTGATGACCTACATCCCATATAATTTTATCGTTGGGTGCATCAAAAACTTTCAAAAGCGCTATTGTAAGCTCTACAACCCCTAAATTTGAAGCAAGATGGCCGCCTGTTTTTGAAACTGTTTCAATTAAGTATTCTCTGATTTCTTCAGCAAGTTTTTCGGTTTCCTCAATATTAAGTTTTTTAACATCTTCGGGCGAATTTACCCGATCTAAAACATTATACATAAAATCACTCTTTTGTAATTTTTGATATCACTATTTTTTCCAAAGCACGCTTTAAGTAAAAGAATGCGTTTTCGTACTGCTCTATAGGAGTTACAAGGATAGATGTAAGCCCCATAATATTTGCACCAAGTATGTCGGTGAAAATCTGATCGCCTATAAATGCACAGGAATTAGCATCGGCACCGATTTTATTCATAGCTTTTATGTAGCTTTTTTTCAGGGGTTTTCCCGCCTTTGCAATGTATTCCAAAGAGTAGTCGGTAAGGTATTCCTTTACCCTTTCGTGCTTGCCGTTTGAAATAATGCATACTGTAAACCCGTAATCTTCAAGTTTTTTCAAAAATGCAATTGCCTTATCAGATGGGCGGGGGACATTATGACTGTCGAGCGTATTGTCTATATCGCATATTACAAACTGGATACCTTTTTCTTTTAGAATATCAAGATCTATGCAGGAAATATTATCATAATAAAAATCAGGTATGAATTTTTTTAACAAGTTAATTCTCCTTTGTTTTTAAACAGAATATATATCTATATTATCATACCATAAAAAGAATAAAACGTAAAGAGAAAAATGCTGATTTTTCCTAATTTTATGTGTTTTCTTTGCGAAACCCTTTATAAATTTCATAACCGCCCATAAAAAACAGAAAAATCCCGAAAAGACGGCGCAAAAGTCCTTGGTTTATACTTATTGCAACGAAAGAGCCAAGAGCTGCGCCGATAAGTCCGAAAATGAGAAGCGGAATAGCTATTTTAAATTCTAAATTTTTGTTCTTTTTGTGAATAATAAGGGCGATTATAGCAGTAGGAATAAAAAAGAGCAGATTTACCCCTTGTGCTCTGTGTTGGTCAATATTTAAAAACATAGTGAGCGCAGGGATAAGTATTGTACCGCCACCTATTCCCATACCGCTGATAATCCCTGATAAAAGACCTGCTAAAATTTCTGCAATCATTAAAAAAACACCATCCTTACTGCGGCAACCATCATAAAGAAACCGAAAATTTTGTGAATTGTTTTAAAAGAAAGTTTGTTTAAAAATTTTGCTCCAAGATAACCGCCTAAAACACCGCCTGCTGAAACTTTTAGTGCAAGCTGAAAGTCAAGAGTGTCCGAAAAACC
>JAZOSI010000095.1:0-14852 GCA_045657065.1 Congzhengia sp.
ATGGGAAAAAATACATTTTTATCTTTACCTATAAGAATTTTCATATAATGATTCCACACGGTTTTTTCGTTTGCATTAAGCGTGGACATTGGAGAATCAGTTACAAATACAATATTTTCTTCTTCTGCAGTATTGCATACATTTATAATATTTTTCCAGTTTTCAGTATTCGAAACTCTTATTGAATTTGAAGTTTTTGAAGAAAATGTTACTATCTTTGTGTTTTCAATAGTTTGTTCTGAATAATCAGTTGCAGTTTTGTATTCATTTAACATTTCCCATTTATCATAAACAGAAGAAATGCAATACAATTCTTCGTGATTTGTTAATTTGGTAAGGTATTTTTTATTTTGAAGAATGCTTATAAGATTTTGCGGAGAATTGATTTCGCCTGCAAAAGTAACAGTTTTTGCACCCTTTAAGCTATTATTGAATATGTCTGATCCTTTTACATCGTCTTCGCGCAAATATCTTTCGCCGTTTACGACAGCGTTTGCAGTAAGACCTTTGTAATTGGCAGTCACAGTTCCGCTCAAAATTGTTTTTTTTACCGTGTTTCCTGAAAGTTCCAATGTATCAGATGAAGTAAATCCAACTAACTCTGCAGGAACAATCGCACTATAACCGTTTCTGTCGTATGCAGTCACTGTAAAGGTGCAATCCTTTTCGGTAGCGTCTGCAGATTCGGGAGATATATCTATTGCAAAAATATCGTCTAAAACAGTGATTTTTTTCTCTAATCTGACTTTTTGGTACGAAATATAAACAGAGTGCTCACCAGGAGTTTTGAATGTGATTTTATCTCCTGATATGATTGCTTTTTTGTCTGATGTAGTGATTGTTGCTTTAATATCGGGAATGCGGTTGTAGTTTTTATCGTGAAAACCGTAAGAAACTGATACACTGTCACCTGAAACAATCACATCGTTTGATAACTTCATTTCTCCACCTTGTGCAGTTGATAGGGGAGAGAGGGAACTTGTCACTCCTATGGCGTTTGAGACCTTGCGTAAAGATGAAACATCATTTTCTACTTTTTGTTTGCCGGTTAATAAATCGTCAATCACCATAGTAGTGCTTCCGCCACCGTCGAGATTCATTGCAGTATCACAACCAAGCTCTATCATAAGCTCTGCAAGCGTTTCCTGAGCAAAACCGGGACAATCGGATTTTCTGCCGTCAACTGCGACAAAATAAAGAGTATCTCCTGATACACCTATGGCGGTTCTGGGATTTTTGCCTGTGATATTACTTGTAAAGTCACAAACATTGCCATCTTTGACGAGCAGAGTGTTACCGCCGATCGATTCTTTGATTTCAGAAATGTCAGGTGAAATTTCAGTCTCAACTCTTATAATATCGCCGATGGCTATATTCGTATTAAGGAAACCGTTGATATTATAGTTAGCAGTAAAAACAGCACCGTTTTCAGGGATAACTACCGGTTCGCCACCCCAGGAAAAAGAGACCATTCTGTATTTGTTGTCTTCTACATATTCTGCTGCCATAGCATAGTTGCCAATAGGAATATCTACATCTTCGCCCCAAGCATCTGTTATCATTGTAATTCCGCCTGTTGTTACGGGAACTTTATTTATCTGATAAAGCTCACAGGAAGAAAAATCAATCAGGGACGTGTTTTCTGCAAAGAGTGTTCCTTTAAAAGTAAAATAATCAAAAATCGGAAGATTATCTTCTGTCAGAGCAAAAGACGAGAAATTGTCTTTTGACGGAGTAGACAAAAGCTCGCCGTCGGATACAACCATACCAAGCATATTGGTTTCGCCTGTAATCATATTGAAGAAGTCGCCGTTTATAGCGACTTTTGTATTATATATTTCTGCGAGCTGCTTTACGGTTTGTCTTTCTGATACGCCACCAGAAGGGGAAAGTACCTCAACTTCCAGGCTTTTATCTTTCAGGTCAATTTTTACCACATCTACTCGTTGCCAGCCACTTTCTGTATATGTATCCGTGCTTTCAAGTATAACACCTTTTGTGAGATGTTTTGTGGTTTTTTCTTCGTATATTATTTCGGCAAAAACCGTTGATGTCATAAGTAAAGTTGCAAGTAAAAATGCTAATACTTTTTTCATAAAATCATCCTTTCACAATTATTATACCACATACCGTTTCAAAAGAAAAGGCTTGTTGACAAAAAAGTGACCGTTATGATATAATAAGATAAAATTGGGATAAAGTAGAAATGAGGATTTTTCTATGAAAATTAGTGATATTTTTTCAAATTCCATAATGGTTTTAAGAGGCGCATTAAAAAGCGCAAGATTAAATAAATCAGGCAAACTCTTGCGATGTGAAAAAGCCGTAAGGATTATGAAAAGAGATGGGGAGATTCTGGTTGGTGACAGGGTACTTTTGCATCGCTATGTAAAACTTTCAGCTTATGGTGGAAAAATCGATATTGGAAACAACACATATATAGGTGACCGAACAGAAGTTCATTCAGGCGAAAGCGTTAAAATCGGAAACAACGTAAATATTGCCTGGGATTGTAATATATTAGACCGTGATTACCACGGATTTGAATCGGAAACAGAAATTAAAAAAAACGTTACAATATGTGACAATGTATGGATTGGATGCAGATGCACAGTTTTAAAAGGCGTAACAATTGGCGAAGGCTCTGTTGTAGCTGCGGGCAGTGTAGTTACAAAAGATGTTCCGCCGAAATGCCTTGCTGGAGGCAATCCTGCAAAAATAATCAAAGAAAACGTATGGTGGAAAGCATAATTTAGGAGATGCAGCAGTTGAAAAAAGAAAAAAACATTCTTTCGGCCGTAAGTCCTGTAATGATTATTATGATACTCTCAAGACTTTTGTCTTTGTTGAGTGTTCAGATATACATGGCTCATTACGGCGTTTCAAATGAATATCTGAATATATATTCCTACGTTATCAGTGTCCCTAACATCATTTTTACTTGTATAGGAACTGCTCTTTCTACGGTTGTTATTCCTATATATGTAGGGCATAAGGCGTTGGGAAGAGAAAGTGATGCCAAGAAATTTGCCGATAACATAATTACAATTTCTTTGGTGTTTACATTCGTGCTTGTAATTATCGGATTTTTGATTTCTCCGATATTGCCTAAATTTACAGCATTTGCAAAAGATGAAAAGCTGTATTCATTTACAGTAAAGGCGCTTATGATAGTTTTTCCTGTAATGTTCTTCTATGCCTTAAATTACATTTTTCAGGGAATGTTACAGGCTGTCGGAAGATATAAACTTCCTGCATTTGTTAGTGTGCCGTCAAGTTTGATTGTAATCGCATACACATTGCTTTTAGGAGATAAGTTCGGCATCCCCGGGCTTCTTGTAGCGACGGTAATCGGTCTTGCAATGCAGGCGATCATTTTAATACCGCCACTCGTTAAAGACGGTTACAGATATGGTTTTTCTTTTGGAATAAAACACCCCGATATAATAAAGGCGGGAAAAATGACCGTTCCTGTGCTTTTGGGCGTGGGAGCATATCAGTTAAATATGCTTTACAATGTGACAATGATTGCCCGTTTCGAAGGAATGGTTACTCTTTTAACGTATGTTCAGAATATAACATTATATATGGTTCTGGCGCTGATTTTTTCTGTTACTGCGGTAATTTACCCCAAACTTTCAGAAAGTGCTTCAAAAGGAAATATGGAAGAGTACAAGACTACCTTATCGGGAGTTTTGGCAAGCATAAGCGTGCTTTTAATCCCTATGACTTTTGGTTTTATTGGTGTAAGAAAAAGCCTTCTGACACTTCTTGCAGGCTGGGGACAAATAACAGAAGGAGATATTGATAAAGCGGCAATTCTTTTGGCAGCGTATTCAATCGGTATATTGGGAATAGGCTTAAAGGAAATCTTGGACCGTGGACTTTATTCTCTTGGCAATACGAAGATAAGCGCGATAACAGGCCTTATCATAATGATTGTCAATGTTTCTGTAAGCCTTGTGCTTATGAAAATTGTTGGTGCCTACGGAATACCGCTTGCATACAGCTTTGCGTCTTTGATTGGAATGGGCGTACTGTTTTTTGCAATAAAGAAAAAAGTTGGCACATACGCAAAAGGATTAGGATTAACTGTTTTAAAAAGTGTTGTTGCATCTTTGATAATGCTTTTTGTAGTAGATTTATTAAATAGATTTTTGCCTGATTCTAAAGAATTAACTATGAGAATGATAAAACTCTTTGTTCCTGTTATTACAGGTGTTGGAGTTTATGTTATAATGGCATTTATTTTAAAAATTACGCCTGTTACCCAGGTTGTATTTAAATTTTTGAAAAGAGGAAACAAATGAAAAAAATAAGCTATGCATTATCGTATGTTTTGTATTATTTTTTCGCAAGACATTTGCCATCCACAAGCGCTCCCTATAATTTAGGTGCAGGGAAACTAAGGCGCTTTTTATGCAAAAGAATGTTTATGTCTTGTGGCAAAAATGTAAATATCGAACACGGTGCTTTTTTTGGTGGCGGTAAAGAAATCGAAATCGGAGACAATAGTGCAATAGGTCTGAATGCTCGTATTTCAGGACCTCTTTCGATAGGCAATGATGTAATGATGGGGCCTGGAGTAAGTATTTATACCCAGAATCACGAAACGGAAAACATCCATAAACCTATGAGATTGCAGACCGCTCCAAAGAAAAAAGTTACAATCGGAAACGATTGTTGGATTGGAGCAAATGCAATAATACTTCCGGGTGTAACAATAGGAAACGGCGTAATAATAGGTGCAGGAGCAGTTGTTACAAAAGATATTCCTGATTATGCAATAGTGGGAGGAATCCCTGCCAAGGTTATAAAACTCCGAGAGGAGAAAGAAGACGTGCCAAAATTAAAGGTATTGTACCTTATCAATCACGCAGGAAAAGCAGGTACAGAGAAATATGTATACAATCTTGTAAAAACCTACAACGGAAACGATACGAAATGTTATTTTGCATATTCAGAGCCTGGACTTCTGTCAGAGCAGATGGAAGAGATGGGAATTGAAAGTTTCCAGTTTAAAATGAGGCATCCTTTCGATTTGAAAGCTGCAAAACAACTGGCAGCGTATTGCCGTGAAAATAACATTGATGTTATTCATACACAGTACCCCAGAGAAAATTATATAGCACTTCTTTCAAGAAAGTACTATTCAGGGACAAGAGTAGTTTATACTTGTCACCTTACATTAAAGACAAACTTTATCTGGAAAATTACAAACAGAATTATGACAAAGAACAATCATAAGATTATTTCTGTTTGCAATAAAGGAAAAGAACTTTTAATAGGAAATGGTGTTCCTGAAGATAAGATTGTAGTTGTATTTAACGGAATTGTTCCTTTCGAAAAAGTTGAAAAGAATCTTGACTACAGAAAACAGTTCGGTATTGACGAAGATACATTTGTAATAACAACTCTTGCAAGATGTCATATGGCAAAGGGTCTTGAGTATTTTACAGACAGTGTATACGAACTCAAAAAAATGACCGACAAAAAGTTTGTGGTTTTATATGTTGGTGATGGAGAACTGTTTGATGATATAAAGGCACAGATTCAAAAGCTTGGACTTGAAAACGAAATAAAACAGCTTGGCTTCAGAAATGATAGCCAAGAGATTCTGTCGATGAGTGACCTGTATGTAAACTCTGCAAGATGCTTTGAAGCGTTATCGTTTGCCATTATTGAAGCGGTAAACCACGCTTTGCCTGTAATTGCTACAAATGTAGGTGGTAATGCAGACATTGTAAACGATGAAACAAACTGTGGTTTCTTAGTAGAATTTGACGACAGAAAAGCAATGGCAGAAGCAATTAAAACGATGATAGAAGACAAAGAAAAATATAAAAAATTTTCCGAAAATGCACTGCGTGCTGCACACACCAGATTTAATCTTGATGATTTATTAAAAGAGACATACAATTATTATTTCTAAACATAAAGGAGAATAAAAATGGAAAAGAAAAAATTTAAGTTTAACATAGTTGATATTATTGTAGTACTTGTTATCATTGCAGCGGTTGTGCTTGTAGGATCAAAGTTTTTGGGAAATGATGTAGGTCCTACTACTAATGCACAGTACAAAATAAGTTTCTTTTGCGAAGAGGTTCCGTCTTTTGCAGCAGAAGTTATCAAAGAGGGCGATTTTGTCACAGATGATGATAAAAATTCTGCACTTGGTATTGTAGAAAAAGTAACACTCACTCCATCTCAAACTTACGCTGATACAAGTGACGGAAGGAAAGCTCTTGCTCCTAAAGACGGTTACAACAGTGTGGAGGTTACCGCAATTGTAGATGCACAGGAATTCCAGCACGGTATTATTGTAAACGCTGCAAAGTACGGTGTAGGGCACTCTCTTACCATCAGAGTCGGAAAAGCAAAAATCTACGGCAGAGTATCAGGGCTTGAAAAAATTAACTAATACAAAAAGTGGTGATAGGTATGATTACACAGTCACTTACCTGGTGCCTCTTAACACGACTTTGGACTTTTGCAGTTAAAAGCGTAAAAGAAAGTTGTATAATAAGAGGACTGATGTTGTTTTTCGATTGGATTACACACGTGGTTAAAGATAGCGGAATCTATCAGTGGCTCGGTAAAGATATATTTACAACTAAATATTATGAAACATCGCTTTTTTACAAATTCGCAGACAGTGTATGGAAGTTCATACTTAAAATTATAAGAAAAATTCAGCTATTCATAAGGAGCATATTCAAGGATTCCTTGAGCTTATACCTGTTTAATGTGGTTGTGTCGAAAAAAGCATTTTCCATTGACATAATTATGGCAGTATTTTTAGGTGCTATGTTTATTGTACCGCATGACAAGTGGAACAATCTGTATTTTGTAATCATGGCTGTTCTGATTGGATTCGGGGTTGTTATGCAAATAGCATCAGGAAAGACAAAAAGTCTCGGTGTGCGTAAAATAGGTGTTACGCTATTTGCTTTTATGGTGGCCATATTAGCAAGCACTGCAACTGCTTTAGTTATTTCAGATGCAATAAGATTTGCGTTGTTCCTGATAGGCTCTTTAATTTTTGCATACAGTATATATCTTGTCCTTGATTCAAAAGAAAATCTCGTAAGATTTATCAAGATATTACTTGTGTTTGTTACGATTACAGGTATTTATGGTATAGTGCAAAGAATAAGAGGAGTTGAAATAAACCTTGAGTTTGTAGACATTCATACAAACAACGGAATGCCGGGAAGGGTATTTTCTACTTTTTCCAATCCGAATAACTTTGCACAGTTGCTTGTTTTGTTTATGCCGTTTTTTGTACCTGCTTTTATTTATTCAAGGCGTAAAACAGAGAAACTTCTGGCCTTAGCAGGATTTTGCGTAACATTTGCAGCGCTTTTGATGACATATTCTCGTTCCTGCTGGGTAGGATTTGCACTTTCTGCGATTTTGTTTGTACTTATATACGACAAGCGATTTGTAATTCCTATGGCAATTTTAGTAATTGCTGCAATTCCTTTCTTGCCCGAAACGATAATGAACAGAATATTCACTATCGGCTCAATGCAGGACACATCGAATTCATATAGAATATACATTTGGAAGAGCTGTTGGGAAATGATAAAAGACTTTGGTACAACAGGATTTGGTATTGGACCTGCTTCTTTCAGTGTAATGTATCCGGGCTATTCATCTCCTGTAGCCGTAACTGCACCCCATAGCCATATGCTTTATATGCAGATTGTTCTCGAAATGGGAATTTTAGGTGCGGTTTCGTTTTTTGGATTTATCTTTGCACTTACCAAAAAAGCAGCAGGTGCTATGAGAAAAATGGATAGCGAAATCCGTTGCTACACGATTGCGGCTATAAGTGCGCTTTTTGGCATAGCTTTTGTATGCTGTGCGGAATACATTTGGTTCTATCCAAGAATTATGTTTGCGTTCTGGATTGTACCTGGACTTATGCTTGCGCTTATAAGAAATGCAAGACGTTGAGATAAATAATCTTGAAAGGATACAGATATGAAAGTTTTACATTTAATATCTGGTGGAGATAGCGGAGGAGCGAAAACACATCTTTTTTCACTCCTTGATAAATTGAAAAATAAAGCAGACGTGCGCGTAGCATGTCTTATTGACGGTGTCTTTTTTAAAGAATTGCAGGAAAAAGATATTGACAATGTGCTTTTTGAACAGAAGAACAGATTCGATTTGTCTGTAGTTGACAAAATCTCAAAGATGATAAATGACGAAGACTTTGACGTTTTTCACGTTCACGGTGCAAGGGCGAACTTTGTAGCGGAATTTGTTATGAATAAGATAAAAATTCCTACTGTTACAACGGTTCACAGCGACTATCTTCTTGATTTTGACGAGCCTGTAAAAAAGATTGTATTTACGAATCTTAATAAACGAGCTTTGAAAAAAATCAAATATCACATTGCAGTTTCTGATAATTTCAAAGATATGCTCATTGAGCGTGGATTTAAGCCCAACTCAATTTATACTGTGTACAATGGTATGGATTTTTCTTGCGTTCCTGAAAAAATTACTCCAAAAGAAGAGTATGCTCAAAAACACGGCTTTACTTATAATGAAAATACCAAATATATAGGCATAGCAGCGCGCTTTGATGTTGTTAAGGGCGTGGATGTGTTTATAAAAGCGGCGGGTGAAGTTTTAAAAGAACACGATAATGTTGAGTTCTTGATTGCAGGCGATGGTGCAGAGAAAGAAAAACTTCTGAAACTTTCACAAGAAACAGGCTTTTCAGAAAAAATAAGATTTTTAGGGTATGAAAATGATATATACGCTTTCTGGAATATCATAGACATCAACTGTCTTACATCGCTTTGCGAAAGTTTTCCGTATTCTATGCTCGAAGGCGCGGCACTGGGAAAACCTATGGTTGCATCTCGTGTGGGTGGAATACCGTCTTTGGTTGTTGATGAGGAAACAGGGTATCTTTTTGAAAGTGGGGACTATGAAGAACTTTCAAAGAAACTCTTATTTCTTATAGAAAATTCTGATGTTCTTTCTTCTATGGGAACAAATATAAAAGAAAGAGCAACTTCGCTTTTTTCTAACGAGACATTTGCCGAAACGCATATGTCCATATATGAAAGCATTATAAAAGACTACAAGTCTGAAAAAGAGTATGACTTTGCGGTTTCAGGTTATTATGGTTTTCGTAACAATGGTGACGATGCCCTTTTATTAGCTTTGACAGACGATATCAAAAAAGAGAATAAAGACGCACGAATGGTTGTATTTTCAAACAGACCAAAAGAAACGGCGCGAATATACAGAATTGATGCGGTGCATCGCCTGAATGTGTTTAAATTATCAAATATATTTAAAAGGACAAAGGCTCTGATATTTGGTGGCGGATCTCTTTTGCAGGATGAAACAAGCAGCAAGTCGTTGTGGTATTATTTATCGGTTATCAGACTTGCTAAAAGATGCGGCACAAAAGTTATGCAGTTTGCAAACGGTTTTGGTCCTGTAAATCGAAAACACAACAAAAACATAACTGCGTCGGTTATAAATAATTGTGTTGATGTTATAACAACCCGTGACAAGGCATCACTTGAACGCATGAAAGAAATAGGGATAGCTAAGAAAATCGAACTGACTGCTGACCCTGCTATGCTTCTTGATGGTGTTTCAGATGAAAATGTTTTAAAACTTTTTTCGAAAATGAATATTCCGCAGGAAAAATATATTACTGTAGCAGTTCGTGAATGGAAGAAAAATTCTCCTGATTTCAACAAAGAAGTAGCTAATGCTTTGAAAAAGTTTTCAGAAGAAAATGGTGTAAATGTTTTGTTTATTCCTATGCAAAACCCTCACGATTTAAATATTTCGTACAACATTAAAGAAATGGTGGGGAATAGAGCGTACGTACTTGACTGTCCTGTGTCAATCAGAGAAACCATAGGAGTTATCAGGAATTCTCAACTGAATGTAGCAATGAGACTTCACAGCATTATATATTCAGTTGCTCAGGGAGTACGAACTGTAGCGCTTCGCTATGACCCGAAAATTGATGGTTTTATGGAGTATGTAGGATTGGATTTCATCTGTGATGTTGAGACTGTCACTGCTTCAGAACTTTACGAAAACATTAAAAACAGTTATTGTTCTGAAAACAACCAAAAACACGATGTGTTACGCGAAAAAGCAAAACTAAATACAATAAAAGCACTTGAATTGATAAAATAAGATGCACTATTTGTGCATCTTATTTTTAATGTCCTTTTTTATTTGGAAAATATTGATATTGCTCTTTCTTTGTGTTAGAATGTATTTGAAAAATGGGGATATATATGTTAAATCAAAATGACAGAAATTTAAATATTGATTTAATAAAAGTATGTGCCATTTTAGGCGTTGTTGTTATTCATCTTTGCTCCTCGGTGTTAACGCAAGAAACAATCGGAACATTTGATTGGATAAGTGCTTTATCTTATGGCACGCTTTTTCGCGCCAGTGTGCCACTGTTCCTGATGTCAAGCGGTGCGATTTTATTAAATCCTGATAGACCTCTTTCTATAAAGAAATTATACTTTCATAACATAGCCCGTATAATTGTTGCTATGTTGTTTTGGGGATTTGGTTATAAGATATTTCACTTATATATGGATGGAAATTTAAATGCTGATACCGTTTGGTATTCTGCAAAACGACTGTTATTATTTGATCACGAATTTCATTTCTATTATATCGATATGATTTTGATTGTGTACATATTTTTACCGATTACCCGTTTGTTTGTAGAAAAAGCAGAAAAGAAATTGCTTAAATATTTACTTCTGATATGGATGATATTGGCAGTTATATATCCAACCTTGAGATATTTCAAACCATTTTCAATGCTTTCGGGTATGACTGGTCAATGGGCAATAAATTTAACATATTCTTCTATAGGATACAGCGTTTTAGGATATTACATTAGGAAATATAAGCCGCCGATTTCTGCAGGAATTATAGCATTCCTTAGCGGAATTGCAATAACATTTGGTGCTACATTTTACCTGTCGCAAAGTGACGGAATGCTAAATGAAATTTTTCTTGCAGGAACAAGCCCTGGGGTTATGCTCTTGGCAAATGGCGTTTTTGTGCTTATGCAATATGTAAAGATTAGAGGTTTTTTTGAAAGGATAATTACATACATTTCAAAAGCCTCGTTTTGTATTTACCTTTCGCATATGTTTATTTTATATATTTTAAATGAATGCGGCATAACAGCACTAACAATGCTGTCTGTTCTTTCTGTACCACTGCTTTCATTTATTGTGCTTTTAGTTTGTATCGTAATTTATGCAGTTATCTCAAAAATACCAATTCTCAAAAAATGGGTAATATAAATATATGGAGGAAATTATGGCAACTCCCGAAAGATTACAAAAATTTATGGCACGATGCGGTGTAGCATCGCGCAGAGAAGCCGAAAAGATTATTCTTGATGGCAGAGTGAAAGTAAATAAATCAGTTGTTCGTGAACTCGGAACAAAAATCGATATTGATAATGACAAGGTTTTTTTGGACGGCGAAAGAATTATGCCTGAGAAAAAGCTTTACTACATTATGCTCAATAAACCGAAAGGCTATGTCACAACGGCAAAGGATGAATTCGACAGAAAGACCGTTTTAGAACTTGTGTCTGACATTGATGCCCGTCTTTACCCCGTAGGCAGACTTGACTACGACAGCGAAGGCTTATTGCTCCTTACAAATGATGGCGACTTTGCATATAATCTTACTCATCCTACAAAGCATGTGCCGAAGAAATACCATGCCATCGTGGAGGGAAATCCTGATATAGGACATGTTATGCAACTCCGTCAGGGTGTTGAGATTGACGGATATATCACAAAGCCTGCAAAGGTAGAAATTGCAGATTCAAGAGAAAGGACAACCCAGTTAAACATCACTATTTCTGAGGGTAAAAACAGACAAATCAGAAAAATGTGCGAAGCGGTTGGTTTTCCTGTTATAAAGCTCCGTCGAGTAAGTATTGGCGGTGTGACTTTGGGTAATCTTCCCAAAGGAAAATGGAGAGAGCTTACCGAGGCGGAAGTAAACCTTTTAAAAGGCGGTGAAAATGATGCTCACAATCAAAAAAGAAGAACTAAACGATAAGTTAGAAAACTTTTTAAAAGAAATGGATTGCGACGAAAATCTGACAGATAAAATCGTAATGACGGCAAAAGACGGCGATGAATATCTGGGAGTTGGCACATTGGAACTCCGTATAGACAAGGTATATCTTAATTTTGTTCTGACAAAAGAAGACGATCTCACATTAAAGCTTGGTATAATGAAATCATTACTAAACCTTGCAGACCTTCGTGATATCAAAACTGTTTATGGAGATAACGAAGCTTTAGAGAGTTTTTACAAAATGTTGAGATTTAAAGAAATAGACGGAAAATACATTCTTGAACTGGAAGGGTATTTTACCTGTGGTTGTTAGGAGGAAAGTATGGCAGATATACTTTGCGAATCTTGTGTAAATTACATATACGATGAAGAATTTGAGTGTTACGTTTGCGATGTGAATGTAGACGAAGACGAAATGATGAGAATAATGTCATCAAAGTATAAAAGATGTCCGTATTTCCGCGACGGTGATGACTACAAAATAGTTAAGAAACAAAATTAAAAGTGGGCAAGTGCCCACTTTTTTATTTATTGTAAAAATAATGTGAAGAGAGTTTTTTTATCATTCCCCAGGGGTTTTGCGCTTTGATATTTTCGCATGATACAATGCCACATTTTCCTATTGATTTTCCGTCAATAAAATATTCCACCTGACCGACTTTTTGACCTTTCTTTACAGGTGCGTTTACATATTCAGGTAAAGTAATTGTCTTTTCGATACTACCGATTTTTGCTTTTTCGATTAACATATTGAAACTATCGTCAAGAGTAATGGAAAGGTCGGTTTTTAAACCTTTTTTTACATAAAGACAAGATAATTCATCATCAGAAACCAAAGATTTTAAAATTGCATAATTTGCAAAACCGTAGTCAAGCATTTTGGTAGCGTCGGCAAACCTTTCCTTTGATGTAGGAGAACCCATTACAACTGCAATCAATTCCATATTATCGCGCTTGGCAGTCGCTGAAATACAAAATCCTGCCACACTGGTAGAACCAGTTTTTAATCCTGTTGCACCCTGATAAAAACGAACAAGTTTGTTTGTATTTACAAGACCAAAAGCACCGTCACGAAGGGAGTCCATCCATATAGTTGTATATTCAAAAATCTTTGGGTGTTTCATAAGTTCCCGTGACATCACAGCAATGTCGTGGGCAGATGTCACATGACCTGCTTCGTCAAGACCGTTGCAGTTTATGAAAGTGGTATCTTTCATACCAAGGTCTTTTGCGCGGGCGTTCATTTTTGTTACAAATGCATCGTGTGACCCTGCGGTAAATTCAGCCAATGCTACTGCTGCATCGTTTCCTGATGCTACTGCTACAGCCTTTAACATATCATGGACACTCAATTGTTCATTTTCTTCCAGAAACACTTGAGAACCGCCCATAGATGCAGCGAGCGGTGAAACACTTACCATATCATCAAGAGTAAATTGTCCGTTGTCAAGTGCCTCCATAACCAATAACATCGTCATTATTTTTGTGACAGATGCAGGAGGTAAGGCTTCGTGGGAGTTTTTCTCGAAAAGTATTTTGCCTGTAGATTTTTCCATCAGGAGTGCTGATTTTGCAGTCAAATCGAGTGCGGGATTTTCTGCAGCTACAGTAAACCCAAAGGATGCTACAAAAATTACAGACAAAAATAAAGATAACAACTTTTTCATAGTGAAATCCTTTCATATAATCAGTTGTTATCTATATTATTATTCGGTTTAATAAAACATTCCTTTTATAGCTCGTTTGGCAGGAATGCCTTTTTTCAAGGCAGTGGCAATAGCCAAAGCAAACTCGTGAGTAACACCTGCGCCTTTTGCAGTGATGAAGTTTTTATCACAGACAACTCTCTTATTTGAAAGCTTTGCGCTGAAGAGTCTTGCTTCAAAGCCTGGGTAGCAGGTAGCTTTTATTCCTGTGAGAAGACCGAGTACACCGGGAATTTTAGGTGCAGCACAGATAGCAGCAACGATTTTTTCTTCTTTTGCACATTTTGAAATCAAATCAGTCACAAACTTGCAGTTTTCAAGATTATCAGCCCCGGGAAGACCACCTGGCAGGACAACTGCGTCAATGTCATTTTCATTTACATCGGATGTAAGAATGTCTGCTATTACTTTTATACCGTGTGTGCCACAAACCTCAAGTGTTTCGTTGATAGAAACAGTTTTTACATCAAGCTCGCTGCGGCGCAAAATATCAACTGTTCCCAAAGCCTCTATTTCTTCAAATCCATTTGCTAAAAAAACATATACCATAAATATCTCTCCTTTAATTATTCTCGTCAATTAATTTTGTATTAATTTTAACATCTGATAATAAAAAATACAACACAATTCAATAAAAAATCATAAAAATGTTATATTTTATGTAGATTAGGCTATTTTTGGAAAAACTGCAAGAGATTTTTCTCTTGCAGTTTTTTGTGTTAATTGATAAAATATATCTGGTGATAAAAATGAAAAAAATCATTATAGATGCAAGATATAAAAACATTGCTCAAAAGCAGTGGGGAAGTAAATACGAAATAATACCATCTTATTGCAATAAGAATTTAGCAGAACCTGTATCTTACCATCCTGATATGAGTTTGTGCCGTGTTGGTGATGTTTTTGTGTGTTGTCCGGAAAGCTATGATTATTACAAAGAATTTATAGGGCAAAATCTCATAAAAGGTAAAACTTCACTTAACAGTCACTACCCAAGTCGGAGGCCAAGCGGTC
>JAZOSI010000096.1:0-3035 GCA_045657065.1 Congzhengia sp.
ACATCAGAAATTTCTGCTTCTGCAAAGGCTTTTACGCTTGGGTACTTTTTAAACAATGCAGGCGTGACCATATTTACTCTTGCATCAGTACATTGTGCCGCAAGGCATGTTGCAACGAGCAATTGAAATGGATCCTGATAATCAAGGGTGCATGGAGCATCGCCATAAGTTTTATTGAGATATGCTCTTATTATTTCAACCTTTTCCTTTTTGGTCATAGTGTTCTCCTTATTAGGGTAGTTTCCATCCGCTTATCTCTGAATTCTGTATTGCAGTAAATACACGATTTCGGAAACCGTGGTTTTCATTTTCCAATTTCCACACAAGGTCGTGGGCATACTGTCTCTTTGTTTGTTTGTCTGCCGGACAGGAATTTTTAACAACTGGCAGATTATTCTTTTCGGCATAGCGTCTTATGTCTGCTTCTTCTGTGTAAATAAGCGGTCTTAGAACTGTTACTTCCATTCTTTCTAAAAAAGTAACAGGAGCAAAAGTGTTGAATCTGCCCTCATAAATCAGGCTCAAAAAGTAGGTGTTCAGCACATCGTCAAAGTGATGTCCGTAGACTACTTTATCTATATTTCTCTCTTTAACTGCAGAACACATAGCACCGCGACGGAGTTTTGCACACAATGAGCAAGGGTTTTCTTCCTGTCTTATATCAAAAACAATTTTTTTGATGTCTGTTTTTACTATATGGTAAGGTATATCTTCTTTTTCACACAACCCAACTATGGGCGAATAGTCCATATCAGCAAATCCCAAGTCAATAGTAACTGCTTCTAAATGAAACTTCTTCGGATAGAATCTCTGCAGGTTTTTCATTGCTAAAAGTGTGACTAAAGAGTCTTTTCCGCCTGAAATTCCTACTGCTATTCTGTCACCTTCTTCTATCATATTGTAATCTTCAACAGCACGTCTGAGTCTGCTTAAAATTTTCTTCATAGGTTCACCTTGCTATATTCTTTTAAACTTAAAATCTTTTTTTATTTTATCATTTACACTTAATTTTTTCAACACTTTTTGATATTTTGTACATTTTGGCCTATTTTTGTAAAAAATATCTTTTCTTTTTGTTTGAAATAAGTTATAATATAATTAGCAATATTTCTTTTACGGAGGATAATATGACAATTTTTAATGTATTTACCTTTCTTGGCGGATTAGCCCTCTTCATTTACGGTATGAATCTTATGGGCGAAGGTTTAGAGAAGCGTTCAGGCGATAAGCTCAAAATGATTTTGGAATACCTTACTTCAAATCCTTTTAAAGGTTTGATCTTAGGTATCGTAGTTACTGCAATTATTCAGAGTTCATCTGCTACTACCGTTATGGTTGTAGGTTTTGTTAACTCTGGTATTATGAACATTTCGCAGTCAATCGGCGTACTTATGGGTTCTAATATCGGTACCACAATTACTGCCTGGATTTTGAGTATGACAGGTATCGAGGGCGATAATTTCTTTGTTCAGCTTATAAAGCCCTCAAGTTTTGCTCCGATTTTAGCATTTATCGGCGTAATCTTTACTATGTTTTCAAAGTCCGAAAACAAGAAAAACACTGCGTTTGTTTTAATCGGTTTTGCAATTTTAATGACAGGTATGGATTTAATGTCTGTTGCAGTTGAACCTTTATCTGAAAGCGAAGGCTTCAGAAAAGTTCTTATACTTTTTGAAAACCCCATTCTTGGTGTTATTGTAGGTACATTACTTACTGCTGTTATTCAGAGTTCATCAGCATCGGTAGGTATATTGCAGGCTTTATCACTTTCTACGAGTATTTCGTTTGCAACTGCCGTTCCTATCATTCTCGGTCAGAACATAGGTACAACGGTTACTGCCCTTCTTTCTTCAATAGGAACAAACAGAAATGCAAGACGAACTGCAGTACTTCACTTTCTCATAAAAGTTATCGGTGTTGTAGTATTCTTGATACCGTTCTATATTATACAGTACACAGTGGGATTTGATTTCCTAAAAGCCGATGCTACACCTGTCAGCATTGCTATTTTCCATACAGTATTCAATATCATTTCCACAATGGTACTCTTCCCCTTCTGCAAGCAGTTGGAAAAGCTTGCTTACATTGTTATTAAGGATACCGACAAAGAAGACGAAATTCAGCTTCTGGATGAGCGTCTCATCGCAACACAGTCAATTGCCGTTGCGCGTGCAAAAGAAGTCACAAACGATATGGCGCACATAGCACACGAAAGCGTTATAGCTTCTATGGGGCTTCTTGGAAAATACGACGAAGAAGTTGTTAACAGTATATATGCAAGCGAAGAAAAAGTCGATAACTACGAAGATAAACTTGGAACATTCCTTGTAAAGCTTTCACGCGAAAGTTTAAACACAGACGATGCTCATACCGTATCTTCACTTCTACATACAATCGGAAACTTCGAGCGTTTGTCTGACCACGCAGTAAATCTTGTAAAAGTAGCGAAAGAAATCGACGAAAAACAACTTTCGTTCTCCGAGCCTTGCAAAAAAGAAATCAAGGTAATTTCAGATGCTCTTGTAGAAATTATGAACATAACAAAAGACGCATTTATCAATAACGACCTTGAAAAAGCAAAACATGTTGAGCCGTTGGAACAGCTTGTAGACAAACTTAAGAAGAAAATGAAAAACAGACACATTCTTCGTTTACAACAGGGCGAATGTTCAATCGAAACAGGTTTTGTTTTCTCTGATTTACTTACCAATTATGAGCGTATCGCTGACCACTGTTCAAACATAGCTGTTTGTCTTATAGAGGTAGCAAATGACAGTTTCGAAACTCACGAATATTTAAGTCACGTTAAGTTCGACGGTGAAAACGACTTCGTTGCAAGATACGAAGAATACAAAGAAAAATATAGAATATAAAATAAAAAAGAACGGCACAAGTGAAGTGAACCCCAAAGTTTAGACGAATTTTAATATTAACTTGCTAAGGAGTGAGTTCTGTATTGTACAGGACTCATTCCTTTTAGTTTTAATGAAATTCTATCGTTGTTGTAATAATTAATATATCTCTTTAATTCTTCA
>JAZOSI010000097.1:0-6973 GCA_045657065.1 Congzhengia sp.
ATGCAAAACCACTGTATTCGTCAGGGTCAATATTGCAACGACGGAGTACATCAGGATGTACCATACCTGCACCAAGGATTTCGATAAATCCTTCGCCTTTACATACACGGCAACCTTTACCTCCACAAACGAAGCAAGAAACGTCTACTTCAGCACTGGGTTCTGTAAAGGGGAAATGGTGAGGACGAAGTCTGATTTTTGCATCCTGACCGTAAAGAGATTTTATAAACTGCTCAAGTGTACCTTTTAAGTCTGCCATTGTGATACCTTTATCAACTACAAGACCTTCAATCTGATGGAATACAGGTGAATGTGTAGCATCCACAGAGTCACTTCTGTAAACTCTTCCGGGAGCGATAATTCTTATGGGAGGTTTTGCGTGTTCCATTACACGAATCTGCATAGGAGATGTCTGTGTACGCAAAACAACATTGTCACTTACATAGAATGTATCCTGTGTATCTCTTGCAGGATGTTCCTTAGGAATATTTAACGCTTCAAAGTTATAATAATCAAGTTCAACATCGGGACCTTCTGCAATAGAAAAGCCCATACCAAGAAAGATATTCTTTACTTCGTCAAGTACTTTTGTTATAGGATGAAGTCCGCCAATTTCAGGTTTTTTACCTGCCATTGTAACGTCGATTACTTCTTTCTTTAACTTTTCTTCGCGGGCAGCAAGTGCTAAACTTTCTTTTCTTTCTGCGATTGCACTTTCGATTGCTTCACGAACTTCGTTTGCCAAAGCGCCGATTACCGGGCGCTCTTCTGCAGATAAACCACCCATCTGGCGAAGCACCTGTGTAAGTTCACCTTTTTTTCCGAGAACGGAAATTCTCACTTCCTCCAAATCCTGCAAAGATGTTAGTGATGCTAATTTTTCTTCTGCTGACTTTCTGATTGCCAACAACTGTTCTTTCATAAAACTTAAAACCTTTCTGCTCACCTATTTTTCTGTCAAGGGCGTGAGCTTTTCCTGACAGTATACGGAACAATAAAAAAGATGTCTGTCCCGTAAAGGGACGGACATCTGAAAATCCGCGGTACCACCCAATTTCTCCTGTTAAAAGGAGCACTCTTTTAGTATCTTACGGATACTACTCGCCACGCCCTACTGTTATTTCAGGTGCAGAACTCCGAAGTGAAATTTCGTCTTGCGCCTTAACCGAATTTTCTTTCAGCCAGTGAAAAATTCTCTCTATGTGGTGTTTGCGGGACTACTTTGCTTCATCATAGTTGTTGAAATATTCATTTTGACTTATTTTAACACATTTTTTTATATTTTTCAAGTATAAATTGCAATTTATTTTTTATGAAGTTTTTTAGAAAAAATCCCATTTTACTGTTGACTTAGTCTTAATAAAAATATATAATAATTGTATGCGATTTTAAAGGAGGCAAACAAATGAAAAAAAGTATAGCGAAATTAGTAATCGCCCTACTTGTAATCGTTACAGCTGTTACCGTTGTACTCGGCGGTATGGATATAAACCTGTTCGGTTACGATGTTAAGTATCCTAATGCTTTAGATGAGGATTGGGGTATCAGACAGGGTCTTGACCTTGTGGGTGGTTCTGTTATCACATACGAAGCACAGACCGAAACTGCAACTGACGAACAGATGCAGTCGGTTGAAAATGTATTAAGAAACCGTCTTGACGCATTAGGTTATAGCGAAGCTACAATTTCTCGTCAGGGCGAAAAGAAAGTAAGAATTGAAATCCCTGCTATTCAGGATCCTCAGGAAGCAGTTAATACTTTAGGTCAGACTGCAGTTCTTACATTTAAGGATTCTGACGGCAACACAGTTTTAGTTGCAGAAGATGTTGATTCAGCTACTGCAGCATACGGCCCTGTTGACGAAACAGAAGTTTCTGTTCACTATGTAAAATTAAAACTCAAATCATCTGGTGTTGATAAGTTCTATCAGGCAACACAGGCGGCAGCTACAAAAGCACAGGGTTCTAACTACATTGCCATCATGCTTGACGAAAATGTAATCAGCCAGCCTACTGTAAAACAAGCTATCAACTCACAGGATTGCATTATTTCAGGTGGATTTACAGATGCATCTGAAACAGGCGAACTTGCAGCATTAATTAATTCAGGTAATCTTCCCTTCTCTATCAAAGATGTAGAATTAAGTTCAATCGGACCTACACTCGGTGAAGAAGCATTGAATACAAGCTTGATTGCAGCAGGTATTGGTATTCTTGTAATTCTTTTGTTTATGCTTGTGATTTACAGACTTCCCGGTCTTGTAGCAGACATTGCACTTTTAGCATACATCGCAATCGTTGTATATATAATGACACTTTTCAGAATTAATTTAAGCCTTGCAGGTATTGCGGGTATCATCCTTTCAATAGGTATGGCAGTTGATGCTAACGTTATTATATTTGAACGTATCAAAGAAGAATTAAAACTTGGAAAAACTGTTAAAACATCTGTTACATCAGGCTTTAACCGTGCTTTCCTTGCAATTATTGACGCAAACATCACAACTATCATCGCAGCAGTTGTACTTTATATCTTTGGTACAGGTACAATTCAGGGGTTTGCCGTTACACTTGCTATCGGTACAGTTGTAAGTGTGTTTACTGCAATATTCGTTACAAAGTACCTTTTAAACCTTGTTGTTGATTTAAAAATCAAAAACATCACTTGGTACGGCGTAAATAAGAAAAAGGAGGTAACAGAATAATGTTAAAAATTGTAGAAAACGCAAAAATTTATTTTCTGGTACCCCTTGTAATCGTTTTAATCGGCGCTATTTTCATGTTTGCATGTAGTGGATTCGTTCAGGATGTTGACTTTGCCGGCGGTATGACAATGTATGTTGATATGGGCAAAGAAGTAAAACTCGACGATGTTGCAAAAACTGTAGCAGCCGCAGATGCATCAATCAAAAGCCCCAAAGTGTTAAACTCTGACGATAATGTTATCATTATCCAGACCACACCTATTGAGCGTGATGTAAGAGACAAAATCATCGACGCTCTGTGCAAAGAATATTCTATCGAAAGAACAGCCATTCTTCAGGTAGAAGACGTTACAGCAACAATGGGCGCAGAACTTCGCTCACAGGCTTTAAAAGCAGCTTTGATTGCTTGTGTTCTAATGCTCTTATACATTACAATCAGATTCGAATTTTTCACAGGTATTTCAGCAGTTATCTGTCTTTTGCACGACGTTCTGATTATGCTCTCTTTCTATGCAATATTCAGAATTCCTATGAACGCAAACTTCATTGCTGCTATGCTTACAATCATCGGTTACTCTATCAATAATACAATCGTTGTATTTGACCGTATCCGCGAAAACCAGGGCAAAGCTGCAAGAGATTTAAAATCACTTGTAAATACAAGTATCTCACAGACATTGAAGCGTTCTATTTATACAACACTTACAACAATCATCCCTGTAATTCTTTTGTATGTTTTAGGTGTTGACTCAATTAAAGATTTCGCGCTCCCCCTTATGGTAGGTTTACTTGCCGGAACATACTCAAGTATTTTCCTTGCAGGTTCTACATGGGTAGGATTTAAATCTTTAAACAAAAAGAAAAAACTTGCTAAAAAGCTTCGTGCTTAATTTAAAAAGGCAGAACCGAATCGGTTCTGCCTTTTTTTAATTAACCTTCGTAAGCTTCTTTGTCACAAATGACGATAACATCGTTGTGCATATTGAGCATTGTTGCAGGGCAAGCTGTTGAAATTTCGCCTGAAAGAAGTTTTTTCAAAGCTGCACTCTTGCCTTTGCCGTTTATAAGAATAAGGATTTTTCTTGATTTCATAATTGATGCCATTCCCATTGTCAAAGACTTTGTAGGAACATCTTTGATGTCTGCAAAAAATCTTGCATTTGCATCAATTGTATCTTCTGTAAGTGCTGTTACATGAGTGCCTGAAACTAAATCTGTATCAGGTTCATTGAAAGCAATATGACCGTTTCTGCCGATACCCAAAAGCTGAAGATCAATACCACCGTGTTCTTCGATATGTTTATCGAAATCTGCACATTCTTTTTCGGCGTCTGTTGCTTCACCATTTAAAACATGAATTCGCTCTTCGGGAACATTGATGTAATTGAAAAGATTATCATGCATAAAGTAGTAATAGCTCTGGTCGTTTGAACGCTTGATTGGATAATATTCATCCAGGTTAAATGTTGTTACATCTTTGAAGTCGATTTCGCCGTTTTTGTACATATCAATCAATTCTTTGTATGCACCAACAGGTGTTGAACCGGTTGCTAAACCTAACACACAGTCAGGTTTCATAAAAACTTGTGCAGCAATGATTTTTGCCGCTTCTTTTGACATTTGTTCATAATTGTCGCAAATAATTACTCGCATAATAACTCATCCTTTACTTTAAATTTTGTAATACTTTGAACAAAATAATTATACACCTTATAATTTATAAAATCAATGTTTTTTTACATCTTTTTTTTGACAACATAAGAGCCTGCTTATTGCAGGCTCTCCCATTCTTCGTATAATGACAGAAGTTTTTCATTTAATTTTTCTGACTCTTCCGTAAGTGCTGCACATTTTATATAGTCTGAAACTACCTCAGGAAGAGACAATTCGTTTTCGATTTTAGAAATCATTTCTTCTGTATTGTTTACCTCTTTTTCGATTTTTTCTAATCTGTTTTTTCTTTTCCTCTCTTCTGCTGCATTTCTCTTCTGTGTCTGATAGTCGAGTTTCTCGCTTGAAACTGACTGCTCAACCGTTGTTTTCTGTTCAGAAGTATTTCTTGAGCTTTTTTCAAGGAAATATGCGTAGTTACCCTGATAGTTTTCGAGTTTTTTGTTATTTATGCGTAAAATACGATCTGCAAGCTTATTTATAAAGTATCTGTCATGAGATACAGCAAGAATTGTACCCGAAAAATCCGCAAGTGCATCTTCTAACATTTCCCGAGATTTTATATCAAGGTGATTTGTAGGTTCGTCCAGAAGCAGAAAATTTGCCTTTTGAAGCATAAGCTTCAAAAGCATAAGTCTTGCTCTTTCTCCACCTGACAATTCAGATATGAATTTAAAAGCATCATCTGCACGGAACAAAAATCCCGCCAATGCATTTCTTACTTCTGTAATGGTAAGTTCAGGGAATTCGTCTGCCACTTCATCAAACAGCGTTTTTGTGTAGTCAAGAGTTGCTTGTGTCTGATCAAAATAGCCAACATCCACGCCTGTGCCCAATTTAATCTCTCCTGCATCTTGTTCTACGGTTCCTGAAATAATTTTAAAGAGAGTTGTTTTTCCGCATCCGTTATCTCCTAAAAGAAACGCACGCTCTCCTCTTCTCAATAAAAAGCTGAGACCTTCAAACAGATTATTTTCACCAAATGATTTTAAAACCCCGTTAACATACAAAACCTCATTTCCGCCTGTACGGGTTATTTCAAACTTTGGTTTTATATTTTCGAGTTCTTCTTTCGGCAAAACAAGCGTTTCTTTTAGTCTGTCAACAGATTTTTGCTTACTCTCGGCAGTTTTGATGTTTCTTTCTCTGTTCCATCGTTTCTGCTGTTCGATTATACCTTCTATACGCTTTATTTCACGCATTGTGTTTTCATATTTTCGTTCTATATACTTTTCGTTCTCTTCTTTTAATTTAAGATATCTTGAATAATTACCATCAAATGCAGTAAGATGCTGATATTCAAGTTCGAAAGGTTTATTGGTAACTTTATCAAGAAAATATCTGTCGTGAGATATAACGATAAAAGCACCTTTATAGCCTGCAAGGAAATTTTCAAGCCACTCAACTGACGCAATATCAAGATGATTTGTAGGCTCGTCCAAAAGCAAAAAGTTTGAACCACCAAGGAGAACTTTACAAAGGCATACTCTTGTTCTTTGACCACCACTTAAAGCTGAAAACGGTTTTTCTAAATCTTCTTCCTTAAACCCAAGTCCCAAAAGGCTGGCTTTTGCAAGATTTTTATAGGTGTAACCATCTTTTTCTTTATATTCTTCAGTAATACGATGAAGTTTGTCTGCGTTTTCTGCAGCATCTCCGATACCTGCTTCAATATTTCCTGTAAGTTCAAGTATTCTTTCTTCTAATGCTTTTAAATGCGAAAATACAGTCAAAACTTCGTCAAATACAGAAAGTTCAGAACTAATACCTGCGTGCTGCTCAAGATAGCCTATATTGGTATCTTTCGAGAAAAATATTTCTCCACCGTCAGGTGCGCTACCTTCTAAAATCATCTTAAAAAGTGTAGTTTTACCGGTGCCATTAGCACCAATAAGCCCGATTTTATCACGATTTTCCACCGAAAATGAGACATTTTCAAAAAGACATCTTTCTCCAAAATATTTATTTACTTTAGATAAACTAAGTAAGCTCATTTTAAACCTCTACAGTTTCAATTCCTTCTACCGCTTCTTGCACCAATCTGTCAAAATCGAGAAGTCTTTCTGACTTTTTGATGTTTTCAAGTTTGGGTTTTGTTAACGGATGTCTGGGAGTGAATATAGTACAACAATCTTCATAAGGAAGTGTTGATGTTTCAAATGTGTCAATCTGTCTTGCAATAGTTATGATTTCTTCCTTGTCCATACCTATAACAGGACGGAATACAGGCATATTTACTATCTCGTTTGTTACATACATTGCTTCTACTGTCTGGCTTGCAACCTGGCCAATACTTTCGCCTGTTACTAATGCTTTTGCACCGTTTTTCTCTGCTACTTTTTCAGCAATAGCCATCATAAATCTGCGCATGATGATTGTTAACTGTTCTGAGGGACATTTTTCTTTTATAGCAAGCTGTATATCGGTAAAAGGTACAATGTGTACTTTCATACCGCCTGTATATTTACCTAGAAGTTTCGCCAAAGTAAGAACCTTATCCTTTGCGCGTTCGCTTGTGTAAGGATGCGAGAAAAAGTGTACTGATTCAAGTCCGAGACCGCGCTTTGCGCACATATATCCTGCAACAGGACTATCGAT
>JAZOSI010000098.1:0-7132 GCA_045657065.1 Congzhengia sp.
CACCTCCTCAATAATGATATTATAACAAATAACAGACTATAATTCAACGATTCGCCTTATAATTTAACGATTATACAATAAATCAACGATTTGCCTTATAATTCAACGATTGGCTATGATTTAACGATTTTAAATCGGCAATTACGGACGCTTTCACATTATTACTCTTGAAAGTTACCAGAACATCGATTTTGGGTATAAAACAACCGTCATTCCGTTGTATCAGAATGACGGTTATTCTTTGGCGGAGAAAGAGAGATTCGAACTCTCGCGCCGGTTTCCCGACCTACACCCTTAGCAGGGGCGCCTCTTCGGCCTACTTGAGTACTTCTCCAAGAATGACGAAATCATCGTTCCAATATTAAAATAAAAAAAGCACCAAATAAAATGGCGGAGAGGGTGGGATTCGAACCCACGCGCCCTCTCGGACAAACGGTTTTCAAGACCGCCTCGTTATGACCACTTCGATACCTCTCCGCATCTTTTGGGCTTGCAAGTAGTTATTATAACAGTAAACTTTGCTCTTGTCAACACTTTTTTCAAAAAATAAAGCAATTTTTTATAAGGAAAATCTGCAAAAAAATCAGGAAAATGTATAAAATATAAATAAACCGTGAACTTTTCACAATTCTTTGACATAAAAGTATTTTTATGATATACTTACACTCGGTATATTATTGTACATAAACTTTTTGAGGTGAGATATTTTGAAGAAAATTTTAGAAAAAATATTAGGCTCATACAGCGACAGAGAATTAAAGAGAATCCGTCCCATAGCAGATAAAGTTATGGCGCTTGAAGATGAATATAAAAATTTATCAGAGCAGGAATTAAAAGGCAAAACCGATGAATTCAAAAAGAGACTTGCATCAGGCGAAACGTTAGATGAATTGTTACCTGAAGCATTTGCTACTGTAAGAGAAGCATCCTGGCGAGTTTTGGGCATGCGCCATTTCTATGTGCAGATTTTGGGCGGTATCATTCTCCATCAGGGCAGAATTTCAGAAATGAAAACAGGTGAAGGTAAGACACTCGTATCTACACTTCCTGCCTATCTTAACGCGCTTGAGGGTAAGGGTGTTCACATCGTTACGGTAAACGATTACCTTGCAAAGCGTGACAGTGAATGGATGGGTAAAGTATTTAAATATTTAGGCCTTACTGTTGGACTTGTTATACATGACGTTGAGCCCGAAGACAGAAAAGCCTCATACGATGCCGATATCACCTACGGTACAAACAACGAGTTTGGTTTCGACTATCTTCGTGATAATATGGTTATCTACAAAGAAAATATGGTACAAAGAGGTCAGAATTTTGCCATTGTCGATGAAGTTGACTCAATTTTGATTGACGAAGCAAGAACACCGTTAATCATTTCAGGCGCAGGCGATAAGTCAACAGACCTTTATCAGCTTGCAGACAGATTTGTGCGCACACTCCGTGCATACAAAGTTACAGAAAGTGACACCAAGCAGTCTTATGAAGATATAGATGCAGACTACATGATAGACGAAAAGGCAAAATCTGCAACTTTAATGAAATCAGGTATCGAAAAAGCAGAAAAAGCCTTTGGGGTTGAGAACTTATCAGACCCTGACAATATGACACTTTCACACCATATCAATCAGGCATTAAAAGCCCACGGAACAATGAGCCGTGACCGCGATTATGTGGTAAAAGACGATCAGGTAATAATTGTCGATGAATTCACGGGCAGACTTATGTTTGGCCGTCGTTACAGTGACGGACTTCATCAGGCAATTGAAGCAAAAGAAGGCGTAAAAGTAGAACGCGAAAGTAAAACCCTTGCTACCATCACGTTCCAGAACTATTTCAGACTGTACAACAAACTCTCAGGGATGACAGGTACAGCCCAGACCGAAGAAGCAGAGTTTCAGGAAATTTACAAACTTGATGTTGTGGTAGTTCCCACAAATAAAGAACTTGCAAGACAAGATTTACCTGATGCGGTATATAAGACCGAAAAAGGAAAATTCTTGGCAGTAATTGAACAGATAAAAGAATGTAACCAAAAAGGTCAGCCTGTACTCGTAGGTACAGTGACCATCGAAAAATCAGAGCTTTTATCAGCACTTCTTAAAAGAAACGGCATAAAGCACGAAGTGCTAAATGCTAAATTCCACGAAAAAGAAGCAGAAATCATCGCCCAGGCGGGTAAGTTCGGTGCGGTTACCATTGCTACCAATATGGCAGGTCGTGGTACTGATATTATGCTTGGCGGTAACGCAGAGTTTATGGCAAAGCACGAAATGAAAAAACGAGAATACACAGATGAACTCATTGCGGAAGCCACAGGCTATGGCGAAACAGATAACGAAGAAATTTTAGAAGCAAGACGCACCTATCAGGAGCTTTTGGCAAAATATAAAGACGAAATCGCACCTGAAGCCGACAAAGTAAGAGAAGCAGGCGGTCTTTTCATTATCGGTACAGAGAGACATGAATCAAGACGAATTGACAATCAGCTCCGCGGTCGTGCAGGACGTCAGGGCGACCCCGGTGTTTCCAAGTTCTATATTTCACTGGAAGATGACCTTATGCGCCTTTTCGGTTCTGACAGAATAAGAGCCGTAGTTGATACATTAGGTTTGGAAGAAGACCAGGCAATAGAAAACAAAATGCTCACCGGTGCAATCGAAACCTCACAGAGTCGTGTAGAAGGCAGAAACTTTGATATAAGAAAGCATGTCTTACAGTATGATGATGTAATGAATCAGCAGAGAGAAATCATCTACAAAGAGCGTCAGCAGGTTCTCTCCGGCGACAGCATAAAAGCAAACATCGAAAAAATGATAGCAGACTTCACAGAAGAAACAGTTCTTCGCTTTGCGGTTGATGAAAATATGCCTGAACTCTGGAATATAGCTGGCATGAAAGAATTCCTTGAAACTGTAACTTTAAAAGAAGACCAGTTAAACATTTCAGAGGAAGAAATTCTTGATTACACCCGAGAAGCTCTTATAGAAGAAATCAAATCGCTTTCATATCAGAACTACGAAGAAAAAGAAGCAGAGTTTGGTAGTGACGCTATCCGTGAACTCGAGCGTGTTGCACTTCTTCGTTCTGTTGACAGTAAGTGGATTGACCATTTAGACGCTATGGACCAGTTAAAAGGCGGTATCGGTCTTCGTGCTTACGGTCAGCGTGATCCCGTTATGGAATTTAAGTTCGAAAGCTACGATATGTTTGAAGAAATGGTTTCTGCCATCAGAGAACAGACATTAAAAATTATATTCAATGCTCGTATTCAGGCTCCTGTTGAGCGTGTTCAGGTTGAAAAACCTATCACACCTGCAGGTGACGGAAGCCTCGCTCCCACACAGGCGAAAAAATCAGACAAGGTGGGCAGAAATGACTTATGTCCCTGCGGCAGTGGCAAAAAGTACAAAAAATGCTGCGGGCAGAATCAGAAATAATAAATAAAAAAATAAACAATAAAGGACTGATAAAATGATAGTTGAGTTTGACCAGTATCGCCTCGATTTAGAAGCGATGGCAAATGCAATTACTGAAATGGGGGATTCACTTTGAAATCTCTAAAACAGAATCTAAAATAAAAGAACTGGAAGAACAATCTTCCAAGGAAGACTTCTGGAACGATATGGAAAATTCCCAGAAAGTTCTTCAGGAAATAAAACAATTAAAAGCAAAAGTTGACCGCTACAAAAAGTTGGTGGGCGACTGGGAAGATATGAAAACATTAGTAGAAATCGCCATTGATGAAGACGACGAAAGTCTGCTTCCTGAAATCAGCGACGGCTACAATGCACTTGTCTCCGAACTTGAAACAATGAAGCTCGAAACTCTTCTTTCGGGCAAATATGATAAAAACAATGCGATTATTGCCATACATCCCGGTGCAGGCGGTACAGAGGCTCAGGACTGGGCGTCTATGCTCCTTCGTATGTATCAGAGATGGGGCGAGCGTCGTGGATTTACTGTTACTACCCTTGACTTTTTGGCAGGGGATGAAGCAGGCGTAAAAAGCGTTACAATACAGCTTACAGGCGAAAACGCATACGGCTATGCAAAATGTGAAAAAGGCGTACACAGATTAGTTCGTATTTCACCTTTTGATTCTTCAGGCAGAAGACATACATCATTTGCATCAGTTGATGTAATGCCTGAAATCGATGATGATATAGAAATCAACATCCGTCCTGAAGATTTAAAGGTTGACACATTCCGCGCCAGCGGTGCAGGCGGTCAGCATATCAATAAAACCGACTCCGCAATCCGTATGACCCATATTCCTACGGGCGTTGTTGTGTCTTGTCAGACCGAGCGTTCACAGCACCAGAACCGCGAAAACGCTATGAAAATGTTAAAAGCAAAGCTTGTTGAAATGGCAGAGCGTGAACAGAAAGAAAAAATCGAAGACTTAAAAGGAGATATGAAAGATATTGCCTGGGGAAGCCAGATTCGTTCTTATGTTTTCCATCCCTACAATATGGTAAAAGACCACAGAACAAACTTTGAAATGGGTAACATCGGCGCAGTTATGGATGGCGATTTAGACGGATTTATCAATGAATACTTAAAAGGTGCTAATGCTGGCACACTTAACTTAAAATAAGGTGATAAAATGATAAAGTGCGATATGCACGTACACACTGATAATTCTGCCGATTGCAACGAACCTATGGAGAACACAGTAAAGAGTGCTATAGAAAAAGGCATTGAAGTTCTGGCGTTTACTGACCATTGTGATTTGACATATTTTGATATCAGAGACAATGACAAGTCTATTGGCGAAGCCTTCAAACAGGCTGAGAATTTGCGTGAAAAATACAAAGATAAAATCAAGATATTATCAGGAATAGAACTCGGAGAGTACATCTACAATAAGAGCTTGGGAGATTATATGCTCAAAAGTTTTGACTATGATGTGGTTATAGCCTCCATTCATGTCAGAAGAGACAATACAGTTTTTTCTTTTACGGATTATTCAAAAGAAAAAGAAGCAGATATAAATGAACTGTTAGAAGAATATTTTGAAGACTTGTATGAATTATCGCAAAATATGGACTATGACATTTTAGCTCATCTTAACATCCCGTATCGTTATATAAACGGTAAATACAAGCGTGGATTTGACTCCCGCGAGTTTGATGAAATTATAACCAAGATTTTAAAAACAGTTATAAAAAGAGAAAAAGCATTAGAAATCAACACATCAGGTGTAACGACATTCGGTACGCTTTTCCCTGATGAGTGGATCATAGAAAAATACTATGATTTAGGCGGTCGCATCATAACAATAGGCGCAGATTCTCACGCGTCAGAAAATGTAGGAAGCGGATTTGACCAAGTGGAAGAATACATGAAAAAAGTAGGATTTACAGGATATTGCTATTTTGAGAAAAGAAAAAGAAAATTTGTAGAATTTTAAAATAAAAAGAAGTCGGTGATGCCGACTTCTTTTTTGTCGGAAAAGCAACGGGAATTTGGATACAGAATCGACAGTCTGAACCGAAAGGGATACCCGAAGCCTCGCCACATCTGATTTCACTCGCATATATTTCTGTAAACAGAAATAGCTGGCTCGTTCCATCGCTGTGTCTCTCTCAAAAAATGGTTAGTGACCATTTTTTGAAAAAGGAAGAACTACGGAGCGTTGAAGATTTGCGATGTACGCAAATCTGATTAGCGAAGTCAGTTTTTCCGCACGCCGAGAGGTGAAGAATGTCGATAATCAAAAACATAAAATAAAAGGAACACCAATTTGGTGTTCCTTCTTTTATTAAAAACATTGTTTTTGATGTTCTGTGCCCAATTCACTTGCTTCTACCTTATAAAATTGGTGCGTTTTGCAACGGGCTCTTTTTCAGGATAAAGCAAACCGTTTTCTTTTCCGAGTTCAATACACTTTAACATCCACGCCATATTGCGAGCCAGAGTTCTCATTGTCTGCATACCTTCTTCATCGAGTTGTGCCTGTTCTGCGCCGACACCGTGAACACTGTTCCAGTACTGTGAGGGAACTATTGGCATACCTGAAATGGGGTAGTACTTGTTTAATTGGTCAAAGGCCGCTGATGCACCACCGCGTCTGCAACATACAACAGATGCTGCAGGTTTTCCTGCAAAAAGATTGCGTTTTCCGTAAAAAACTCTATCCATAAATGATGTCATAGAGCCTGATGCTGCTGCATAGTGTACGGGTGTTCCGAAGATAAATCCGTCAGCAGTTTTTGATTTTTCCAAAAATTCATTTACTATATCATCTATTACACATTTCCCGAGTTTCACACACGCTCCGCAACCAAGACAACCTGAAATTGCTTTAGTACCAAGCCAGAAAATTTCTGTTTCAATTCCGTTTTCATTTAATGTATTTGCAACTTCCGTTAATGCGGCGTAAGTTGTGCTTTTTTCGTGTGGGCTTCCGTTTACTAAGATTACTTTCATTGTCTTTCTCCTATTTTAAAAATATTGATACACATAACATTTCAACATGCCGTTGTAGAGTTTTCTGCGCTTGTCGGCTTCTTTTCCGTAGTACTTTTCAAACTCTTCGTGGGATGTAAGGATTAGTTTTTTGGCATCACTGAATTGAGCGAATTTCTTGCCCATTGTGCGATACAGTGCCTGACAGCTTTTAGCATCCATCAGACGCTCACCATAAGGGGGATTACAACATATTACGCCTTTTTCACGGAATGGTGTGATGTCAGCCACGTCCTTTAATTCAAAGTGAATTCTGTCCGCAACTCCCGCATTTATGGCGTTCTGCTTGGCAATTTTTATAGCTTCGGGGTCAATGTCCGACGCAAAAATATGGGTATCTATATCGTGGCGTTCTGCGTCGCGCGCCTCAGTTCTTATATCGTGCCAGAGTTCACGGGGAAGAATGTGTCGCCAGGTTTCTGCCACAAAACGACGCTTTAACCCGGGTGCACGGTTGATAGCAAAAAGTGCCGCTTCTATCGGAATAGTACCGCTACCGCAGAATGGGTCGATAAAGGGTCTGTCGCCTTTCCAAAAACTAAGTGACACCATAGAAAAAGCAAGTGTCTCGCGCATGGGTGCTATAACGCTTTCCACGCGGTAACCACGCTTATAAAGGCTTGGGCCTGATGTGTCAATGTGGATTGTAGCCACATCT
>JAZOSI010000099.1:0-2544 GCA_045657065.1 Congzhengia sp.
AAAATCCACAGAATATTCTGTGGATTTTAAATTATTTCATACAGTAAAAGGCACAATACGCCTTATAACTCATATAAATATCAAGTTTCGATGCCAGTTCTACGGGCGCGTGTAAAGAAAGCAACGCTGTACCGCAATCAAGTACATCAATGTCGAGATTTGCCACATATTGCGCTATTGTACCGCCGCCACCTGCATCTACTTTACCCAGCTCGCCTGTCTGCCAGAGTACTCCATTTTCATCAAAACATCTGCGCACCTTTGACACAAATTCTGCGTTTGCATCTGATGTATCGTATTTACCGCCTGAACCGGTGTATTTTGTAACAGTAATACCGTGTCCGATAAAGGCTACGTTAAGCTTATCGTTTACCTCGGGGAAATTCGGGTCATAAGCTGCAGTTACATCGGCTGATAAGCAACAAGAATTTTTGAATGTTGTCATCTTTAAAAGCTCGTTATATTCGCCTTTTGATTTTGCAATTAATGTAGCTGTAACAAACTCAAAATTCGCACTCTTCATACCTGTATTGCCCATTGAACCGATTTCTTCTTTGTCAATAAGGACACAAGCAGTTGTCTTTTCGGGATTTTCGGTGTTGCATAACGCCATCAATGCGGTATAAGCACAAACTCTGTCATCGTGAGCATAAGCACCGATCATACTTCTGTCGATACCCACATCACGGGCTTTTGCATTTGGAACTGCCTCAAGTTCAGCACTTAAGAAATCTTCTTCTGTAATGCCATATTTTTCATTGAGTATTTCCATAACAGAAGTCTTGAACTTGTCTTTTTCAGCATCTTTTGCAATGCTGCCGATGATGATATTTAAGTTTTCGCCTTCAACTGCTTCAGTCATTTTTTTCTGTGCCTGATTTTTTGCAAGATGAGGCGCCAGATCTGTGATATAAAATACAGGGTCATTGTTATTTTCGCCGATATTTACATCTACTTTTGTGCCGTCTTTTTTAAATACAACACCAATCAATGACAAAGGCAAAGATACCCACTGATACTTTCTCACACCGCCGTAGTAATGCGTTTTCAAAAGTGCCATTTCGCCATCTTCATATAAAGGATTTGACTTTATATCTATACGGGGAGCATCAAGATGAGCGATTACAAAATTTATACCCTTTGTAATATCTTCTTTTCCGATAACCGCAAGATATACAGACTTTTCACGGTTGATAAAATATACCTTATCACCACACGAAAGCGTTTCTTTTTTGCTTAAATCCTCAAAACCGTAAGATTTTGCGATTTTAACTGCGTTTTTTGCCGCCAGACGCTCTGTCTTTGCTTCGTCTATAAAATTCTTGTATTCTTCACAAAAATCAAATATAGCTTTATTTTCAGCGTCTGTTATATTTTCCCAACCGTTTTTGTTTTCTCTAAGTAAAGTTGACATTTAATCACTCCATAAATTAGTTCTTTTTATCAAAGAACTTTGATTTTCCGGATTTACCGGAAATGCCTGCAAATTCTTTTAAGAGTTCTTTCTGTTTTGCGCTCAGATGTTTCGGTACAACAATATTCACCATAACATACTGGTCTCCTCTGCCGCTGCGCTTAAGATAAGGAATACCTTTTCCTTTAAATCTGAAAACTGTGCCGGGTTGTGTACCTTCAGGAATTTCGTATTTTACTTTTCCGTCTAACGTGGGCACTTCCACAGTAGCACCAAGAGCCGCTTCTGCAAAGCTGATATCCATCTTGTAAGAAACATCATAACCGTTTCTTTCAAATGTAGAACTCGGCTTTACATATACTGAAACATATAAATCACCGTTAGGCGCACCTTTTTCTCCTGCATTTCCCTGTCCGCTCAAAGAGATAGTCTGGCCGTTATCTATACCTGCAGGGATTTTTACCTTTATCTTTTTGGGCTTTTTGACTCTACCCTTTCCTGCACACTTCTGACAAGGTTCTTTTACTATCTTTCCTTTACCATTACATGCCGAACAGGTCGTAACAGTCTGCATATTTCCAAGAATTGTTCTCTGTGTTGTTGCTACCTGACCGCTACCTCCACAAACTGAGCAAGTCGTAACTTCACTTCCTGCTTTAGCTCCGGAACCGTTACAATCAGGACATGTTTCTATTCTGTATAAACTGATTTCTTTTTCGCAACCGAAAGCCGCTTCTTCAAATGTTATTGTTACGTCTACAGAAACATTTGAACCTCTTTGCGGACCGCGGCGTGCGCTTCCTCTGGAAGAAAATCCTCCACCAAAGAAATCGCTGAAAATATCTCCTACACCAAATCCGCCGAACCCGCCAAATCCTCCAAATCCGCCAGTTCCTCCGCCTACGCCAAAATTGGGATCTACTCCTGCGTGACCAAACTGGTCGTATCGCGCACGTTTTTCCTTATCAGAAAGTATTTCATAAGCCTCGCTCACTTCTTTGAACTTCTGTTCTGCCGTTTTATCATCAGGATTTAAATCGGGATGATACTTTTTTGCGAGTTTTCGGTATGCTTTTTTTATTTCATCATCGGTGGAACCTTTGTTAACACCTAAAACTTCATAAAAATCT
>JAZOSI010000100.1:0-3176 GCA_045657065.1 Congzhengia sp.
TTTTCGTGAAGTTTTAACTCATTTAAAACTTTTTCATCGCGCTCAAAAATCTTTACAGCATACCAACGCTGTTTATCTTCAGTTAAATCATGAACAGACGCCTCTTCTATATGAGCAATTGCATGTTCCACCATACCGGAAAATAAAAACATAGGTGTATGTCTTTCCTGATGGGCAGCATTTATCGCCTCTTTTGCTGCCTCTTCAATGCCTGTACCTTTTAACGCTGAAATTTCTACAACTTTACAGCCGATGCCTGCACCAAGTTTTTCAAGGTCTATCTTATCGCCGCTTTTTGTAACGATATCCATCATATTGATTGCCACAACAACCGGTATGCCAAGTTCTGCAAGTTGTGTTGTAAGGTATAGGTTTCTTTCTAAATTTGTACCATCAACAATATTTAATATCGCATCGGGACATTCATCTATTAAGTAATTTCTCGCTACTACTTCTTCTAAAGTATACGGCGACAGAGAATAAATACCAGGAAGGTCTACAAATTCCACATCCTTATTCCCTTTTAGCTTTCCTTCTTTCTTTTCAACTGTAACACCGGGCCAGTTACCAACATACTGATTTGAACCCGTTAACGCATTAAAAAGTGTCGTTTTACCTGAGTTGGGGTTTCCCGCCAACGCAATTTTAATTGACATCTATATTTCCTCCTAGGTTAGTTTCGACTAACTTATAATCAAAAAATTATTCTACTTCAATCATATCGGCATCTGCTTTTCTCAAAGAAAGTTCATAGCCTCTTACCTGAATTTCAACAGGGTCGCCTAATGGCGCAACTTTTCTTACATAAATATCTACGCCTTTAGTAATGCCCATATCCATTATACGACGCTTGATTGCACCTTCGCCCGTAACTTTTTTTACCTTTACGGTTTTGCCGATTGCAACATCTTTTAATGTTCTCATTGCTCTCCTCCATTCTGTCATTTTTATGGCAGTTAGTTCCGACTAACCATAGTTAGTTTAGCATAACTTGGTAAATTTGTCAATACATTTTTTAAAAGTTTTTTCGTTGATTTATTAACTGATTTGTGGTATATT
This sequence comes from Congzhengia sp., assembly GCA_045657065.1. Lineage (GTDB taxonomy): Bacteria > Bacillota > Clostridia > UBA1381 > UBA9506 > Congzhengia. The sequence goes on from JAZOSI010000100.1 coordinate 1,060, forward strand.
ATAATTAAGATTTTTAATTCAAAAGGCGGTGGTTCAATGCGTCAATTTGATATTTCAGGCATGAGTTGTGCGGCTTGTTCTGCACGAGTAGAAAAAGCCGTATCCGGTCTTGTCGGTGTAGAAGAATGTTCTGTAAATCTTCTTACCAATTCTATGAATGTGTCAGGTACTGTTTCGGACAAAGATATTATAAAAGCGGTAGAAGCCGCAGGTTACGGCGCCAAAATCAAAGATGAAGAGATTGCCGATATTCTTTCTGATACAGAAACCCCAATGTTGAGAAAACGCCTTATATCATCGATTATTTTCTTAATGGTTTTAATGTATGTGTCAATGGGACATGTTATGTGGGGATTTCCCCTACCCTATTTTTTAGCAGAAAATCATCTTGCAATCGGTATATTACAATTTGTGCTTACCGTTATTGTCATGATTATAAATAAAAAATTCTTTACAAACGGCTTTAAGGCTTTGTTTTCAGGTTCGCCTAATATGGATACACTGGTTGCATTAGGTTCCGGCGCTGCGTTCATATACAGCACTTGCGTTTTAGTCACGGCCACAGTTGACGGTCATCATTTTCTGCACGATTTGTATTTTGAATCAGCGGCAATGATACCAGCTCTCATTACCCTTGGAAAAATGCTCGAATCCTATTCTAAAGGTAAAACTACTAATGCTTTACGCGGTCTTATGGATTTAGCGCCAAAGACGGCAACAGTAGAAGAAAACGGTGAAGAAAGAGAAATACCTGCAAAAGATATAAAGGTTGGCGATATATTTATCGTAAAATCAGGAAGCTCATTTCCTGTTGATGGTGTTATTGTTTCGGGAGATTGTGCAGTTGACGAATCTGCTATCACAGGCGAAAGCATTCCGATTGATAAAACAGAAGGTGATTATGTTACCTCTGCTACTATCAATAAGTCAGGTTTTGTACGCTGTCGCGCGGAAAAAGTAGGTAGCGACACTACTATTTCTCAGATTATAAAACTAGTATCAGACGCATCAGGTTCAAAAGCGCCTATTTCCAGAGTTGCAGATAAGGTTTCTGCCGTGTTTGTTCCTGTTGTATCTGCCATTGCTGTTATCACTGCCTTTGTATGGCTGGTTTTGGGTTATGATGTTGGTTTTGCAGTAGCACGCGGTATATCGGTACTTGTTATCAGTTGCCCTTGCGCTCTGGGACTTGCTACACCTGTGGCGATTATGGTTGCAAGCGGCGTTGGTGCCAAAAACGGAATACTCTTTAAAAACGCAGTTTCCCTTGAAACTGCAGGAAAAGTTTCTGTGGTTGCGCTTGATAAAACGGGTACAATAACGAAGGGAAAACCCGTTGTAACCGATATAATCTCTGCAACATCCGACGAAGAGCTTTTGAAATATGCTTATTCTCTGGAATTAAAAAGCGAGCATCCATTGGCTTCTGCCGTTGTAGAATATGCAAAAGAAAAAAACATTTCATTTTCTGAATGTAATGAATTCAAAGTAAATGCAGGAAACGGTCTTGAAGGCGTATTTGACGGTCATTATATTTCGGGCGGAAATATGGAGTTTATTTCAAAAAACTGTATAATCTCCGAAGATTTTGTGGCTGTTTACAACAATCTTGCAGAATTCGGAAAAACACCTCTCTTTTTTGCAAAAGACAATAGTTTTCTTGGTATAATTGCAGTTGCTGATGAAATCAAAGAAGACAGCAAAGATGCCATTGAAGAATTAAAAAATATGGGTATCAGGGTTGTTATGCTTACAGGTGACAACGAAAACACCGCAAATTCCGTAAAAGACTCAATAGGCATAGACGAAGTTTACGCTGGCGTAAAACCCGACGGCAAAGAAAAAATCATCCGTGATTTAAAACGATACGGAAAAGTTTGTATGGTAGGCGATGGTATAAATGACGCCCCTGCACTCGCCTCTTCCGATGTGGCGATAGCAATAGGTGCAGGAACAGATATTGCGATAGATTCTGCAGATATTGTATTGACAAAAAACAGTTTGAAAGATGTAGCGTCTGCAATTAGGTTAAGTAGAATGACCCTCAAGAATATATACGAAAATCTATTCTGGGCTTTTATTTACAATACCATAGGAATTCCAGTCGCTGCAGGCGT
>JAZOSI010000101.1:0-7111 GCA_045657065.1 Congzhengia sp.
AGGATAAAGCTGCATCATAACAGATTCATTTGTGGGGATTTTTTCGATGTCCGAACCCTCTTTTACAAGGGGGAAGAAAGGAAGTGTGGCAATATACATATTGTCCTCTACCTTTGTCTGACAAGCAAGACATGCTTTGAGTTCCTTGTCGCCTTTGATGCGGTAGATTGTAGCACAAGCGCCACAGAAACCGTTACGGCAACCGCAACCTCTTACCAACTGGTAACCTGCATATTCCATTGCTGTCATAATTGTTAAATTTTCGGGTACTTCGTATTTCTTACCGAAAAGATATATACTAACTAATTTTTCCATATTAATTTCCATAGCCTTTCTGCCCACAAATAGCTATTTAAAAATATATACGCACTTATTTATGGGCAGATAAGGCGTATAATGGAAATTATGCACATCGCCGTTTCGCATCGTGTACGATGCAAAAATTTCGGCGGTGCAATAAATTCCGTCGGAGGTATAACGTGATTTTTCACGTTATACCTCTCCTTTAATACTCATCCGGAAGTTCGTCGAGTTCGTCGCAACGGAATACCGGACCATCTTTACATACGTATTTGGAACCTACGTTACATCTGCCGCATTTTCCTACACCGCATTTCATTCTGAGTTCCAATGTGGTATAGATCTGAGTTTTGTCAAAGCCTATATCACAAAGTCCTTCCAATGTGAATTTAATCATTATCGGAGGACCACAAAGAACTGCAGTCTTATCAGTAGAAAAACCAAGTTCCTTTACGAAGTTGGGAACGAAACCTACATGGCCGTCCCATCCTTCCTGAGGATTGTCGATTGTAAGGTGAACATTTACGCCGGCATCGTTTGACCATTCTTCAATGATTTCCTGATAGTCAAGTAAATCGTCCTTACTTCTTGAACCGTAAACGATATCAATATCGCCGTAACGGTCGCGGTAATGTCTGCAGTAATTGATAACAGAACGCAAAGGCGCAAGACCTACACCACCTGCGATAAAGAGAAGGTTTTTGCCTGCAAATACATCGTCAACAGGGAAAGGATTGCCGTAAGGTCCGCGGATTGTTATCTGCTGGCCTACTTCTGCCTGATGCAACCATTCTGTTACGCAACCGCATTTTTTGATAGAAAATTCCATATACTCTTCGTTTGTAGGAGAAGATGTAATCGAAAACATTGCCTCGCCTACACCAGGAACAGAAAGCATAGCGCACTGTCCGGGACGGTGGTCAAACGCTTTTTTTCCGTCTTCTGTTACAACACGGAATGTCTTAATATCAGGTGTATCAATTCTTACATCGGTAATGACACCGATTTTGGGAATTAAAGTTTCTTCACGATTATTCACTTATTTTCCCTCCAATCTTTTTCATTACTTTTACGATGTTCATAGAAATGGGACATTTAGAAAGACATCTGCCACAACCTACACAACTGAACAATCCGTCATTGTTTTCGGGATAATATACGAGTTTGTGCATAAATCTCTGGCGGAAACGCTCTTTCTGTGTGAGTCTGTTATTTCCGTGAGCCATCTTTGTAAAATCTGAATACATACATGAATCCCAGCATCTGTAACGGATTACGCCGTTGCCTGTGTTGAAATCCTTGATGTCATAGCACTGACAAGTAGGACAAACGAATGTGCAAGTACCGCATCCTAAACAGCTCTGTGACAATTCGTCCCATTCGGGAGCATTGAAAAATTCGTTTGTTTTGCCTCCACCAAAAGCGTCTGTTTTCAAATCTTTTAACGGAAGTTTATCCATAATTTTTGTGATTTTTTCTTTTTCTTCATTAACTTTGCTATCGTCACACTCTTCTGTTAAAGATGTGATTTTTTTCATAAACTTTTCGCCTTTTTCGGTGTTTGAAGCAAAGTACAATTCGTTTTCTGTCTTCCACATTGTTACATCACCGTCAGGGTTTTCAGGGTTAATATTAAATGTTTTACAGAAGCATGTTTCTGAAGGCTTTCCGCAAGCTAATGACACGATGATACCTTTTTCGCGTCTTGATGCGTAGTAGCTGTCGACAGGTTCTGTTAAGAACACTCTGTCTAAAATTTCAAAGCTCTTTACATCACAAGCACGGATGCCGAAGATTACGAAATCTTCTGCTTCGGATCGAGTATCAATAACTTCTATTGTTTTGCCTGATGTTTTGAATTCCATCAGGTCTTCCATCTGGGGGAAGAAGAAATCTTTGGGGCTTCTTACGGTGTTGAGTTTTTCACTCCATACCATACCCTGCTCCCATTTTTTATACTTTGCGCTTCCATCGTTTTCGTCAACGGGAAGGTAGAGTGATGTATCTTTTGAGATTTCTTCAAATATAGAATTTATTTTGTCAAGAGAAATTTTACGCATCTTTATCCCCCCTGTCAAAAACTTCACCGGGTTCTAAATCTTCGGTGGTATAATCCACTAACGGAGCACGTGAGCCAACTTCTTCTCCCGCCTGATATTCGCCGTAGAATTCGTTAATGTCTTTGATGAATTTACGGTTTAACAGGTGAAGCGGAATGTTCTGGGGACAAACTCTGGAACATTCTCCGCAGTCTGTACAACGGCCTGCTACATGGTATGCTCTTATAATGTGGAAAAGTTTTTCTTCGAAGCTGTTTGCAGGTGCTTTGTTTTCAACGCCTGATGAGGGGTTGTCAAACACACACTTTTCGCAAGTACAAGCAGGGCAAGCGTCACGGCAAGCGTTACAACGGATGCAGCGCGAGAGTTCGTTCTGCCAGAAGGCAAATCTTTCGTCAGGTGTCATAGCTTCAAGACGAGCTACTTCGTCAAATCTGTCTGATTCGATTACCTCTCCATTGTCACCTAAAAGTTCGTCGTAGGCAACGCATTTTTTACTCTTACAGTTGATACATCTTTCCAGCAAAACATCCTTTGCAGGGATTTTTACGGGATTTTCTTCGTAGATAGATGTAACCACGAGGTTGTCGCCGTCTGTATCAATGGCACTGATGCCTTCGCCTGCGATAGCCTTTACCTTTGAGATGTCAACCATGCCTTCACAAGGGATACCTACCGCATAAACCTTTTCACGGTCAAAGCGGTGCTCTGTCAGAAGCTGATTGAAACTGTATGTGTCGCAGGGTTTTAAGAAGACTAAAATTTTGCCTTCCAGTCTGTCTGTTTTTGAAACGAGATATTTTGAAAAGTTCACTCCGCAAAAATCGCTCCATACGAAGTTTTCTTTTATATCTTCTTCTGTTTTAAACACGAAAGGTGTAATATCGTAATCGAATTCACCTTTATGCCATCCTAAAACTGCAGTAACTGTACCGCTTGATAAAAGAGAAACTGCTTTTTCAATTAACTGGTTTTGTGTTATCTTTTGCATCGCAGATCCTCCAATCTCTTGTTTTCGCCAAGGGCGGTTACTTTTTCAACGAAGTCGTTCATTGTTGCAGCAAATTTTGCACCTTCTGCCGCAGAAACCCATTCTACACGTGTGCGTTCTCTTTCGATGCCTAAAAAGTCAAGCATTGAGAAAAGCGCTGCCATTCTTCTTCGTGTATAGTAGTTTCCTGATGTGTAGTGGCAGTCACCGGGGTGGCAACCACAGATGATAACGCCGTCAGCACCTCTCTGGAATGCTTTTAAAATAAACATCGGGTTTACACGGCATGAGCAGGGAACTCTGATGATTTTTACTTCCGCGGGGTAGTTTAAGCGGTTGTTACCTGCAAGGTCTGCACCGGCATAAGAACACCAGTTACAGCAAAAAGCAACTATTAAGGGTTTAAATTCTTTTACTTGCATATTGCATCTACCTCCGCCATAATCTGATTATTTGCAAAGCCGCGTAAGTCCATAGCACCTGAAGGACAAGCAACTGTACAAGCACCGCAACCCTGACATACTGCAGGATTAACAGACGCTACTCTTCTTACTTTTGTGGTTCTGTCAGGCATACGGAATTCTTTGTCTTCGTATGTGATAGCACCATAAGGACAAACTCTTTCACAAGATGAACATCCGTTACACATAAGCTCGTTAGAGTGTGCGATACAGGGGTTACCTGTGAGTTTGTCTTTTGCTAAAAGTCCAATAACTTTTGATGCCGCTGCACCCGCCTGAGATACTGTTTCGGGGATGTCCTTGGGACCTTGGCAAGCACCTGAAAGGAACACGCCAGCTGTGGGGCTCTCAACCGGACGGAGTTTGGGGTGAGCTTCTGTGAAGAAGTCATTTGTATCCATACTTGCGGTAAGCATTGTAGCCAAGGGACGAGCTGATCTGTCAGGCTCTATGGCTGCTGCTAAAACTACAAGGTCTGCATCAATGTGCAACTGTTTATTTTCTATTAAGTCAGATGCCTGAACTTTTAATTTATCACCTTCGGGTGTTACTTTACCTACCATACCCTTTACATATTTTACACCGTATTCTTCAACTGCACGGCGGTAGAATTCGTCGAAGTTCTTACCGGGTGTTCTTACATCTATATAGAATACATAAACTTCTGTATCGGGGTACTTGTCGCGTGTGAGCATAGCGTGTTTTGCTGTGTACATACAGCAAATCTTTGAGCAATATTCTTTGCCCTTTTCTGCACATTTGTCACAACGCGAACCAACACACTGTACAAATACGATAGTTTTAGGTGATTTGCCGTCTGTAGGTCTTTCTAAATGGCCTGCAGTAGGACCTGCAGCATTTGTAAGACGCTCAAATTCTAAAGATGTGATAACGTCTTTTGACTGATTATATGCAAATTCATCGAATTTTTCCATACTGATAGGATTAAATCCTGTTGCAACAACGATTGCACCGTATTTTTCTTCAATGATTTCGTCTTTCTGTGTGTAGTCGATAGCGCCTGCCGCACAAACTTTTGCACAAAGACCGCACTTACCATTCTTTAACATATTACAAGCATTGGGGTCGATTGTGGCAACTTTCGGAACTGCCTGTGCAAAAGGAATGTAAATCGCAGGACGATTGTCCATACCGAGGTTGAACTCGTTGGGGTTTTTCTTCATGGGGCACTTATCTACACAAGCACCACAGCCTGTACAGATGTCTTCTTTTACAAAACGCGCCTTTTTCTTTATTTTTACATCAAAGTTACCTACGAAACCGCCTACTTCTGTAACTTCACTGTATGAGAAAATTCTGATTTTTTCGTGTTGTGCCACATCAACCATTTTGGGTGTTAAAATACACGCCGCACAGTCCAGTGTGGGGAATGTTTTGTCGAGCTGTGCCATTTTACCGCCGATTGTGGGTTTTGTTTCCACTATATCAACAGGGAAACCTGCATCGGCAATGTCAAGTGCAGTCTGAATACCTGCAATACCGCCGCCGATAACAAGCGCTCTTTTTGTGACAGGTGATTCGCCAGGTGTTAAAGGTGTGTTTAAGTTTACCTTTGCTACTGCCGCCTTACCTAAGATAATTGCTTTTTCTGTTCCTGTGGGAATGTCTTTGTGTACCCATGAGCACTGCTCTCTTATATTTGCAATTTCTACCATATAGGGATTGAGTCCCGCTGCTGCCGCTGTTTTGCGGAAGGTAGCTTCATGCATACGGGGTGAGCAAGAACATACAACAATACCTGTAAGGTTATGCTCTTTTACCGCATCGATTATCATGTCCTGTCCCGCCTGGGAACACATATACTGATAGTTGGTGGAAAAGACTACGCCTGGTTCATTAGCCAAAGCATCAGATACAGCCTGAACGTCTACTGTTCCTGCGATATTACTTCCGCACCAACATACAAAAACGCCTATTCTTTGCATTTGTCTTTTCCTCCTTACTTAGTGTATTTTCTGAATGCACTTACTAAAAGCTGCTGAGGTGTTTCCTCATCAATGAGTGCAGGGATGTCGTTTGCAGTGAGTCTGTTTGCGCCTTGCTTTCTTACTTTTGCAAGTCTTACTGCTTCAACTAATTTTGCCGGTTCTACACCTCTGGGGCATCTTTCAACGCAAGCAAAACAAGTCAGGCATCTGTAGATTGATTCTGATTTTAAGAGAGGCTCAATGTCGCCACTTTCTACCATACTTACAAACTGATGGGGATGGTACTCCATCTCGTCGTAAGCCGGGCAAGTAGCAGAACATTTGCCGCATTTCATACATTTTTTCGGATTTACTCCGCTCATGCGGATTAAATCTTCACGAAGATACTTATTATTCATTTGTATCCTCCTTTACACCTAACGCTTCTGCCAAAAGTTCCGTAAAGTAAACTACGTGAATATCAGCGCCGTTTTTGATGAGATTGTATTTACACAAAGGACAAGCTGTGATAATCATTTCTGCTCCCTGTGCCTTTGCGTTTTCTACTACTGCGTTACTTCTTTTCTTTGCAAGCTCAGGGCTTTCTAAACTTACATAGCCACCGCAACATTCGTTACGTTTAGCAAAAATGACCGCGTCCGCTCCCAGCGCCTTTATGAAATCTTCCATAATAGTGGGGTTTTCGGGGTCGTCCATTTTCATAACATTATTAGGTCTCAAAAGAAGGCAACCGTAATAAGCAGCAATCTTTTTACCTTTCAGAGAATTTACGACCTTTTCTTTTAATGTGTCAAATCCAACAACATCACGAAGAAGTTCAAGATAATGATATACTACCGCTTCACCTGTATAGGTGTCATCCATATATCTGTTTACCTTATCTTTGAATTCGGGGTCATTGTTTATTGCATGGTTTGTCTGTTTTATAACATTATGGCAAGCTGAACATACTGTAACTAAGGACTGAGATTTCTCGGCAGCTTCTTTTAATGCGCGTACAGAAGAAAGCTTGGTAGCAACTTCGTCTGTTGATGTTGTAAACACGCCGCCGCAGCATTGCCAGTTTTCAATTTCTTCAAGTGTTATACCCAGTACTTCTGCTGATTTACGAGCATATAAATCAAGGTCTTTTGCCTTGTTTTTAAGGGTACAACCAGGGAAATAACTAACCTTCATTTTATTACCTCCAGTGAATTTACGCCATTTCTTCCGGATGGAAAACTTCGTCAAACTTTTCTGCTGTTAAGAATCCAAGTTCAACACAAGCCTCCTTAAGTGATATATTATCCTTAAATGCCTTTTTGGCAGTTTTAGCCGCATTTTCATATCCGATATATGGATTAAGTGCAG
>JAZOSI010000102.1:0-5473 GCA_045657065.1 Congzhengia sp.
ACAAAAAGGCTATGCGATGCATAGCCTTTTAAAATTTCATCATTACTGATTTTTTACATAGAATTTAAGCAAAACTTCCATAATTTCATCGCGTTCAACTTTCATAATAAGTGAACGGGCGTTTTTGTGGCCTGTAATGTATGTGGGGTCACCTGACAAAATATAACCAACCATCTGACTTACGGGGTTGTAACCCTTTTCTTCCAGAGCTGAATAAACCTCGTTGATTATACTTTTGATATAATCCTCGCGAGAAAGTGCGAAACTGAATTTCTGTGTCTGATTTAAATCCATACATAACACCGCCTTTTTGCTTTCTTTATGATATTATACACTATTTTTTAATTTTATGCAAGTGCTAAATTATCTCTTTTTGCGCTTTTTTCTTAAATACTTCGCAGTACCTTTTTGCATTTTAGTCTTTTTGCGGTCATAGGTTTTCTTTTTTTCAAGGAGATTTTCGCTCCTGTATAAGCAAAAATCAATTTTACCGCTTAAGTGGTCTGCCCTTACAACCTGAATTTTAATCGTATCGCCGGGTTTATATATTTTGCCTGTTCTTTCGCCGTAAATACATCTTTTTGATTCGTCATATACATAGTAATCATCTGTAAGGTCTGAAAATCTTATAAGGCCTTCGATTGTGTTTTCCAAAGCTGCAAACATACCAAATGATGTGACATTAGAAATCGTAGCATCGAAAACTTCGCCCAAGAATTCGCGCATATATTCTGCCTTTTTCATATCTTCTACTGTGCGTTCAGCTTCAATGGCAGAAAGTTCTTTTTCGCTTGAATTTTTAGAAGCTTTTCTCACAAATTCATCATACTTGTCTGTATTTTCTCCGTTCAGGCTCGCTTTTATAATTCTGTGAATTGCAAGGTCAGGATATCGTCTTATAGGCGAAGTGAAATGACAGTAATATCTTGATGCAAGTCCGAAATGTCCATGATTTTCGCTGGTGTACTTTGCTTTCATCAATGATCTTAACATTACTGTGCTTATTATAAGTTCTTCTTTTTTGCCTTTGAGTTTCTTGGTTAGTTCTGCAAGCTCTCTTGGGTGTACTGTACCGTTTGAATGTTTGATAGAATATCCGAAAGGCGCTATAAACTTCACAAACTCTTTGATAGAATCAGCATTTGGTTCTTCGTGCACTCTGTAGATAAACGGAATATTCAACCAGAAAAAGTGTTCTGCTACTGTTTCATTGGCGACAAGCATAAATTCTTCGATTATGTTGTTTGAGATACTGCGTTCTCTTTTTACTATGTCTACGGGTTTGCCTGATGAATCAAGCACAATACGGGCTTCGTCAAAATCAAAATTTATACTGCCTCTGTTTTCTCTGGCGCGATTTAAAATCTCACGAAGTTCATTCATAGCTTCAATATGCTCGACAAGATGGTCATATTTCGCGCGTTTGTCAGAATCACCCTCGAGAATTTTTGTAACGTCTAAATAAGTCATTCTTGCCGTAGAATTTATGACAGTTTCTTTGATTTTATGGTCAACCACTTTACCGCTTTTGTCAATTTCCATAATCACAGAAAGTGCAAGGCGGTCAACGCCTTGATTCAGGCTGCAGATACCGTTTGACAAGCTTTCGGGTAGCATTGGCACTACTCTGTCGGCAAGATAGATGCTTGTACCACGAAGATATGCTTCTTTGTCAAATTCTGACTTTTCTGTCACATAGTGGCTTACGTCTGCTATATGAACACCCAGCTGATAATTTCCGTTTTCTAATTTTTTCACGCAGACTGCATCGTCTAAGTCTTTTGCATCGTCGCCGTCGATTGTGATAATCTGTTCGTGTCTTAAATCAAGTCTTCCTGCAATTGACCAGTCGTCAATGGTTTTGGGAACTTTTTTTGCAAGCTCTTGTACTTCTTCAGGAAATTCGTAGCGCACATTCTGACTTTCAAGTACTGAAAGTATATCTACTCCAGGAGATGTCACATTGCCAAGAGTATAAAGTACTTTTGCTTCAGGCTTCTTTGTTTCGTTTCCTCTGACTGTCAGGCGTGCCACTACCATATCATTTTCTTTTGCACCGTTTATATTCTTACGCTTTACAAAAAAATCTTTCGTAAACTTTTTAAATACAGGTACAATAAAAGCATTATCCCCTGCTAATTCAAGACGGCCTACGATTTTTTGCTCTGTTTCTCTGGTGATTTTTATAATTTCGCCTTCAGCGCGCCTTCCCTCTGTTTCGTCACTTATAATATGAGCAAGCACAGTATCGCCGTGAAGTGCCCCGTTTATATGTTCAGGCGGTATAAACAAATCCGTATCACTTTCCGTTTTCACAAAACCAAATCCACGCTCATTGGCAATAAATTTACCGCAAATCAAGTTAAACTGTGAAAGGGGTGCGATTTTTCCCCGTTTTGTTTTTACTATCAGATTATCTTTTTCCAATGCATCTAAAAGTATGAAAAACTCTGCCATATCATCAGCAGGAACTGATAACATTATTGCTATTTCTTCCGGTTTCATCGGGATTTTCATTTCATTATTTATAAATCCCAGTATTTTTTCTTCTCTTGTCAATGTTCTCACCACCTTTTATTATCTTTTCTTGATTTTTTATTTTTAAACAAAAGAAAAGCCATTCAGAGTGAATGGCTTTCAAATTCGCATAATTGCTATTTTTTATAAGAAGAACAGCACTAATGAAGTTACTAAGAATGCGATAGCTACAACTGATGTCCATTTTTCTAAAATTGCATCAATTGTTCTGCCTTTGTTCTTTCCGAAGAAAGTTTCAGAACCGCCCGCTATAGCACCTGAAAGGCCCTGAGCCTTACCGGACTGCAATAAAACAACAGCAATCAATATTAATGATAATATCAAATGTATTATACGAACTACTGTAAGCATAGCCTTACACCTCCAAAAAAGCTGATCTTTTTAGAAATTACTCGCCTTTAAGACCAAATTTCTTTCTAAATTTCTCAACACGACCACCTGTATCAACAAGCTTCTGTTTACCTGTAAAGAAAGGATGGCACTTTGAGCAAATTTCAACTGTGATGTTTTCTTTTGTAGAACCTGTTTCAATTACTTCACCGCAGGCACATTTGATTGTTGTCTGCTTGTAATCGGGATGGATTCCTTCTTTCATGTATTTCACCTCTTTCGAACTAGTAGATAACTGTTTAAATGCTATATTCCATAGGAAAATCATACATTTTCAGAATACAACGATAGAATTATAACACATTTTATTTGTATTTGCAACAGTTTTTTTAATTTTTTTCAAATTAAATATTTATATCTTTTTCTTTCAAGCGTTTTTCTATAAAATTATCATAGAAAACAAGCTTTGCAACTGCCACAACCGGTACACCTATAAACATACCGATAAATCCGCCGAAGGTGGCACCGATTGCCACACCTGCTATAACCAGAAGTGGGCTGATGCCTACTCTGTCTGACATAATCTTGGGTGCTATAAATAAATTGTCCAGTATCTGCATTGCTATAATGAAAGCAAGAACAACAAGTGCCTTTACAGGACTGTAAAGCAGTGCTAAAAGTACACTGGGGACAGAACCTATCCATGGACCGATATATGGAATGATATTCGTAACCGCTAACAGCAAACTGATAAGCGGAGCAAGAGGAATATCGAAAGGTACTAAAACCACAAGTCCTATGATAAATATTACAAACGCCTGAACGAGCTTTCCTATAATAAAATCATAGAAGATTTTATTTATCTGGCGTCCGTAGTCAATAACTTTCTCTGAATTTTCTTTTTTGAAAACTGCGTATACAAATCTTTTTGCATGATTTAATAGACGCTCTTTACCGTAAAGGAAGTAAACAGAAATCAAAATACCGAATACAATGCGTACAACGACTTTTGCAGAAACGCTTACTGTTGTTGCAACAGCAGAACCGATTTTTTCTACATCTGCACGTCCCGACACCCAATCATAAAAATTCATAACTGCCTGGGTAAGTTTTGCGCTTAATTCTTTTGCTAAATCTTCATTAAAAAGAGAAACCGTATCTTTAAACCATATCTGGAAATTCGCAAGATACTGAGGAAGTCCTTTTACGAAATCACTGATACCTGATGCAATGGCAGGAATTATTGTCACCATAAATATTGCAATAAAACCTAAAACTGCAAGGTAAAGAACCGCTATTGAAATTCCTCTTTTTATTTTCTTAACTTTTTCTGTATCTTTACGGGTTTTGATTCTTTTCTCAAGTGCTGAAAGTAAAGGATTTAAAAAGTAAGCAAACACAAGTCCGTATATGAAATATGCAATACAGGAATAGACAGTTTCTATAATACCTGAAAATGATATGTCTGTGGTGAAAACAATCTTACACAGAAAAAATGCAATAATCAAAATCGGTATAAGGTCAAGATACTTTATCTTCCATTTTTTCACTGTAAACACTCCTTTTATTTTTCGTTGAAGTACTCTATAAGTCCGCAATAGATAGCCCACGCGAGCTTTCTTTGGTAATTTTCATCTTTAAGTTTAATTTCTTCTTCTGGGTTTGATAAAAACCCACATTCCACCAAAACAGCAGGAATTGTTGCATTTTTTAACAGATAAATGTTTTTATCTGCAGGTTTTATTTCTCTTTCTGATTTGGGCGAAAGAGCCGAAATCATATTGCCTTGAATACATTCTGCAAGGCGTTTGCTATCATCGTCATTCACAGAATAAAACACCTGAGGTCCACTATATTGCTTTTCGGAAAACTTATTCATATGGATACTTACAAAAACATCCGCATCCGTTTCTTGCATAAATTTTTCACGGTTTTTAATATCGGAAACTTTTTTGTTTTTTATACTTCCTGATATATCATATATTCCGTTATCGTCAGAGCGCGTAAGTAAAACCTGAACCCCGCCTGATTCCATAAATTTCTGCAGTCTCTGTGCTACTGCCAGGTTAAGGTCTTTTTCCAGTACTCCGCTATCACCCACCGCACCACCATCGGGTGCACCGTGGCCTGCATCAATTATGATTGTTTTTCCTTCCGAGGGAAGAAAGGTTTCTTTGTCGGAAAATACTGCTGATTTCATTATTCCGCACACAAACACTATAAAAAACAAAATTAAAATTCCCGAAAATAACCGACTCTTTTTAAAAACAAACATCATATACTTCCACCTCGTAAAGTCTTTTATAAAACTTATTCAGACAGAGGCAAATTTATACAGCTTGCGCTTCTTACTGTACAAAATTATACTATATACTTTTTGCAAATTTATCCTATATTAGTGTATCTTATTATGCTATTTTTGTCAACAATGCGAAAATAAGTTTATCTGAATTTTAATATAATTGCAACACTTTTTTAATCATCATAAAATTTTGATACAAAAGGAAAAAACCATATCGAATTTTACATTGTAAACTTAGTTTATTTTTTGTCAACAAACAAAGAACTTGCTGAAATGATAAATGTATCTGTCAAAACCGCCGAA
>JAZOSI010000103.1:0-10002 GCA_045657065.1 Congzhengia sp.
AATTTGGACTCCTTTTTGCCGGCGCGCAGAAAAACTTAGGTCCTGCTGGTGTTACACTCGTTATTGTGCGTGAAGATTTGTTGGGTGAAACTCTACCCGGCACACCTACAATGTTAGACTATAACATTCACGCAGAGAATGGTTCTATGTATAACACACCCCCGACGTATGCGATTTACACATTAAAGCTTGTTTTAGAATGGGTAAAAGCACAGGGTGGTGTTTCGGCTATCCAGAAGATAAATGAAGAAAAAGCAAAGATTTTATATGACTTTTTAGATTCGTCTGAGTTGTTCCGCGGAACTGTAGAAAAAGAGGATCGTTCGCTAATGAACATTCCTTTTGTTACAGGCTCAGAGGAACTTGACGCAAAATTTGTAAAAGAAGCTAAAGACGCCGGTTTTGTAAACTTAAAGGGTCACAGAACAGTAGGCGGTATGCGTGCAAGCATCTATAACGCAATGCCCGTTGATGGCGTTCGTGCCTTAGTTGAGTTTATGAAGAAATTTGAAGCAGAAAATAAATAAAAGAAGGTATTCATTATGTATAACGTTTTAACATTAAATAAAATAGCGGCCTGCGGTGTTGAAAAGCTGGGCGATAACTACACAGTATCTGACAGTTGCGAAAATCCTGACGGTATTATTTTAAGAAGCTTTTCTATGCACGAGATGGAATTGCCTGAGAGCTTAAAAGGTATTGCCCGTGCAGGTGCAGGTGTAAATAACATTCCGATTGACAAATGCACAGAAAAAGGTATCGTAGTATTCAACACCCCCGGTGCTAACGCAAACGCAGTAAAAGAACTCGTTGTTTTAGGACTTTTGCTTGCTTCACGTAAAGTTGTAGCAGGTATCGAATGGGCAAAAACCTTATCAGGCCAGGGCGCAGAAGTTGCAAAGATGGTTGAAAAAGGCAAAGGCTCATATGTTGGTCCTGAAATCACAGGAAAAACCCTGGGTGTTATCGGTCTCGGTGCTATCGGAGCTATGGTTGCAAACGCTGCAATCGCTCTCGGTATGAAAGTAGTGGGCTATGATCCCTACCTTACAGTAGACAGCGCGTGGAGACTTTCAAGCGAAGTGGTACACGCAAACTCAATCGAAGAAATCTATGAAGCAAGTGATTACATCACACTTCACATTCCTGCAACAGATACAACAACAGGAATGATAAATTCAGAAACAATCGCTAAAATGAAAGACGGCGTAAGAATACTTAACTTTGCCCGTGGTGCTCTTATTAATGACGCACATATGGCAGCAGCGTTAGAAGAAGGAAAAGTAGCTTGCTACGTTACAGACTTCCCCAATGATGCAGTTCTATCTATGGAAAATGTAGTTGCGATTCCTCACTTGGGCGCATCAACACCCGAATCAGAAGACAACTGTGCAGTAATGGCAGCTATTGAGTTGAAGAATTTCTTAGAAGACGGTAACATCAAAAACTCAGTAAACTTCCCTGACTGCGAAATGCCCAAGAGCGGTGCAAGAATCACAGTTACACACAAAAATATTCCCTCAATGCTTGCAAACCTTTCAAAGATTGTGTCAGACAAGGGTATCAACATTTCAAATATGTTAAACAAGAGCAAAAAGGAAAATGCCTACACAATTATGGACATTGAAGGCGCAGCGGATGAAAGCATTATTGATGTAATTTGTGCCGTTGAAGGCGTATATTCAGCACGCTTAATCAAATAAATTACAAAAAGCGAAAAAAAAGCTTGCATTTGCAAAAATTTTCTGTTATAATAATTTTTGCTGTTGCGAAAAAACAGCTTTAATGAGTACTTAATGGAGGTGCATATATATGGCAAAATGCGAAATTTGCGGAAAAGGTGTTACATTTGGTATCAAAGTCAGCCATTCTCACAGAAGAAGTAACAGAACTTGGAAGCCTAACATCAGAACTGTAAAAGCAATCGTTAACGGAACACCTAAAACATTACACGTTTGCTCAAGATGCCTTCGTTCAAACAAGGTAGAAAGAAGTATGTAATTATAGTTTCTGAAAACTTTTTAAGAAATAGGCGTATCGGGAAAGTTCCCCGGTACGTTTTTTTCTTGAAAGTAAAAAAAATGCCGTAAAAATTCAAAAACGGCTTGACAATTATGCGAAATTTGGGTATAATATGTAAATGCATTGTGTAGTAATCCAATGCAGGAAGGCGGTACTTTTATGATATGTGATGTAAGCACCGTAGTAAATACTGAAGGAGCAAGTATTAATTTTTCTGACGGTATTGAAATTGCGGACTTTTCACCTGATGTAGAGGTGCTGCGTGCCAAACTCAACGGCAAAATTACCTGTTCAGGCGGCGTGCTGGTATTAGAAGCAAACCTTGATGCTAAAATCAAGACAACTTGCGCCAGATGCTTAAAAGAACTGGAGCTACCCGTATCAGTTGACTTTTCTGAAACTTTAGTCCAGGCGGGACAGGAAGATGGTAAGGATTTAGATTCTGTTATAATTTTCGAAGGAACAGAAGTCGATGTGGGAGAATTGGCAGAAAACAATTTATTGTTAAATATTTCATCTAAATATTTATGCAGTGAAGATTGCCGAGGACTTTGCCCCAAATGTGGTAAAGACTTAAATGAAGGCGACTGCAACTGCGATTTTGATGAAATTGATCCAAGATGGGAAAAATTAAAAAATTTTAAGTGATAAAATTCAGGAGGTGTAGACCATGGCAGTACCTAAGAGAAAAACCTCACAGGCAAGACGTGATAAAAGACGTGCAAACTGGAAGCTCAGCATTCCCGGTTTCGTAAGCTGCCCTAAATGCGGAGAACCTATTATGGGACATAGAGTATGTAAAGCTTGCGGCTACTACAACGGAAAAGAAGTTGTAAAAAAAGAAGCGTAATTATGCGTAAATAAAAATAGAGAAGGAGTTTTTCCTTCTCTATTTTTATATCAGAAAACAGGAGGTGACACTATGCCCGGCTCGTATGTACTATCAGTAGATGAGGGAAGTATCGCAGAAGAACTTGACATCTGCGCAGGGGACCAGATTTTATCAATCGACGGCAAAAAAATCGTAGATTACCTGGACTATAAATTCTTATCAATGTCAGAACATATAGTGATGGAAGTACAAAAACCCTCAGGGGAACTGTACGAATACGAAATCTTCAATGAAGATATGGAGGACCTTGGTATAAACTTTGAAAATATGCTTTTTGACAACCCTAAGAGCTGTCATAATAAGTGCATTTTCTGCTTTATCGATCAGATGCCCAAGGGTATGCGTGACACCTTATATTTTAAAGATGACGACGCCCGACTTTCGTTTTTGTATGGGAACTATGTGACCCTTACAAATATGAAAGATGAAGATATAGATAGACTTATAAATTACAGAATATCGCCTATAAATATCTCTGTTCACACAACAAACCCCGAGCTTCGAAAGAAAATGCTCAACAATAAAAGCGCAGACAAAATCTTAAATCATATACAGAAGCTTTACGATAACGGAATAGAAATGAATATGCAAGTGGTTTTGTGTCCTGATATAAACGACAAGGAAGAACTTGACAGAACTATTGGCGATTTGGCGCAGTTTTTGCCTGTGGCAAGAAGTATGTCCGTTGTGCCTGTGGGTTTAACACGTTGCCGTGAGGGATTATACCCTATGCGCGCATTTACAAAGGATGAGTGTAGAGGGGTAATAGAGCAGATTGAAGCCTGGCAGGAAAAACTTCTAAAAACTCACGGAACACGCTTTGTATACGCATCGGACGAGTTTTATGTAACGGCAGAACTTCCCATTCCTGATGAGAATTCCTATGAGGATTTTCCCCAGATAGAAAACGGCGTTGGTATGCTTGCGTCCTTAGAAGCGGAGTTTATGGATGCCCTTAATTCAGGCATAGATTTGAAAGAAAATAAGACACAAATTGTGGCAACCGGTAAAATTTCGGAAAAATTCATAAAAAAACTGGTAAATCAAGCCAAAATGAGTTATAATATAAAGAATACAGAGGTTGTAGGTGTGAAGAATGAACTTTTCGGAGGGAAAGTCACAGTATCAGGCCTTTTGGGAGCGTCGGATCTGTTCCGCGAGCTTAAGAGCATGAAAGCCGAAAGACTCTTAATCACAGAATCAATGTTAAAGGCAGATGAAGACATCTTTTTGGATGACATCACATTAGAAGAGGCTCAAAACACGCTCGGCATGGAAATCGTACCTGTCAGAAATGACGGAGAAAGTCTGTTGCGTGCGTTATTGGGCTATTAAGAAAGGATACATTATGAGAAAGGCAACGGTAGCTATAGTAGGAAGACCTAATGTAGGTAAATCTACACTTTTTAATAAAATATCGGGAAGCCGCATATCTATAGTGGACGACACCCCGGGTGTTACTCGTGACAGAATCTATGCGGAAGCCGAATGGCTAAACAAGAGCTTCACTCTTATAGATACAGGCGGTATAGAACCAAAAACTGATGACGAAATTTTAAAAAGTATGCGCTTTCAGGCAGAAGTTGCTATCGAACGTGCTGACTGTATCATACTTCTTACCTGTATTCACGACGGACTGACAGCCGCTGACAAAGATGTAGCGGCAATGCTTCAAAAGAGCGGTAAGCCTATAGTTTTGGCAGTAAACAAAGTAGACCACGGCGGCGAACCTCCGATGGACTTTTACGAGTTTTACAATTTGGGCTTAGGTGACCCTGTGGCAGTATCGTCTGTTCACGGACTTGGTGTAGGAGATTTACTTGATGAAGTATTCAGCAAAATTCCCGAAGAACTCTTAAATCCCAAAGACGAAGAGGATGGAGCATTAAGAGTTGCCATTGTAGGTAAGCCAAATGCGGGCAAATCGTCTTTGATAAATAAGATTTTAGGCGAAAACCGTGTAATTGTAAGTAATGTAGCTGGCACCACGCGAGATGCCATTGATACAGCATTTACAAAAGACGGAAAAGAATATATTTTTGTAGACACAGCAGGTATGAGAAAGCGTGGCAAGGTTGACGAGGGTATTGAGCGTTACAGTGTTCTTCGTTCGCTGGCTGCAGTTGATAACTGTGATGTCTGCGTGATTGTGGTTGATGCATCGGAGGGGATTTCCGAGCAGGATTCCAAAATCGCAGGCTATGCCCACGAAAAAGGAAAAGCATCAATCATCGCGATAAATAAGTGGGACTTGATCGAAAAAGATACCCACACAATGAAAAACTTTACCGAAAAAGTAAATCTGGAGCTTGGCTTTATGCAGTATGCACCGCAGGTTTACATTTCGGCTTTAACAGGTCAGAGAATAGAAAAACTTTTTGAACTTATTGATTATGTACATCTGCAACATTCAATGAGAATCAAGACAGGTATGCTTAACGATGTATTGTCAGAGGCGACAATGAAAGTTCAGCCACCGTCTGATAAGGGTAAGCGCTTAAAGATTTTCTATATGACGCAGGCATCAACCTGTCCGCCTACATTTGTTGTTTTTGTAAACAACAAAGAGCTGATGCATTTTTCATATTTAAGATATTTAGAAAATCAGATAAGGCAGGTATTCGGACTTACGGGTACGCCGGTTAGATTCATAGTACGAGAACGAGACGACGACAAAGGAACCAAGGAGTAATGGAGGAGAGTTTATGTTGTTAGCGATAGTACTCACTGCAGTTCTTTCATACCTTGCAGGCAGTATAAATACATCTTTAATAGTTTCAAAATTCAAGAAAAGAGATATAAGAAAAGAAGGAAGCGGTAACGCAGGCGCAACAAACGCACTTCGTGTTTTGGGCAAGGCTGCAGCGGCAATAGTAATAATTGGCGATGCTGCAAAAGCTTTTGTGGCAGTTTTAATTTCGTGGGTTGTAGCGTATTACTGCAACATTCCTGCTCCCGAAAGCCTTGTGCTCAAATATATTGCCATCACTTTTGTAGTTATAGGGCACGATTTCCCCGTGTTCTTTGGTTTCAAAGGCGGAAAAGGCATCGTTACATCAGTCGCGTGTATTTTTGCAGTTGACTGGCGAATGGGCATTATGGTTTTAGGCGTAGGTTTGCTTGCTATTGTCCTTACAAGATTTGTATCATTAGGCTCAATCATCGGATGTGTCTTATTTCCGCTTTTCTCCTATGCAATCCATATGGGAGAGTCAGTTTCATATGAAAAAATGGTTATAATTCCTGCTATTTTTCTTGGTGCTTTAGGTGTTGAAAGACACAAAAGCAACATCAAGAAGTTAATGTCAGGAACAGAAAACAAAGTCGGCGAAAAAAAGAAAAACTAACGGGTGGTGAGTGATTTGAATATAGCTGTTATTGGTTCAGGTACATGGGGTTGCGCAATTTCAGCAATCTTAAAAGATAAGGGAAATGATGTGACATTATGGTCATATTTTAAAGAAGAATGCGAAGAATTAAAGTTGACTCAAAAAGCAAAAAATCTTCCAGATTTCATAATGCCTGACGGTATAGAATATACCTACGATTTAGCAGATGCCGTAAAAGACAAAGATATGATAGTGGTGGTAACACCCTCTTCTGCCATAGCTAAAACTGCAGAAAATATGTCTGCCTTTGTAAAGAACGGCGCAATCATCGTATGTGCATCAAAAGGTTTTGACAGCGAAACCCAAAAAACACTCACAGAAACAATAAAAGATAACATTCCGCAGGCGAATGTGGCGGCTTTATCAGGTCCCTCTCATGCAGAAGAAGTTGCAAAGAAAATGCCCACAACTCTGGTTGCGGCTTGCAGTGATATTGAAATTGCTCATAAAATACAGGAAGTCTTTATGACGGACTATTTAAGAATATATACAAACGAAGATGTTTTAGGCGTTGAAATAGGCGGAGCGCTCAAAAATGTTATCGCACTTTGTGCAGGTATATCTGATGGTCTTGGTTTTGGTGACAACACAAAAGCCGCCCTTATGACCCGAGGTATGTCTGAAATTGCCCGCCTTGGTACTGCTATGGGAGCAAAATTTGCTACATTCAGCGGTCTTTCTGGTATGGGAGATTTAATCGTAACCTGTACGAGTATGCACTCAAGAAACAGACGTGCAGGCATTCTGATAGGAAAAGGCGTATCGCCTGACGATGCCATGAAAGAAGTAAATATGGTAGTAGAGGGCGTATATGCTGCAAAAGAAGCATATAAACTTGCTAAAAAGCACAATGTTGAAATGCCCATTGTGGAAGAAGTTTACGGCATACTGTTTGAAGGAAAATCAGCAAGAGACGCGGTAAGTTCCTTAATGACAAGAAAAAGAAAAGAAGAAATAGACGAAGGTTAAACGGAGGTTTTTGACAATGAAGTGGTGGAACAGAGGAAAAAGTGAGGAACCTCAGGAAAATATCGCCCAAAACACAGAAATATCGGAAGATATCGTAGATGTTGCTCAACCGAAAAAAAGTTTCTTTGCAAAGTTAAAAGAAGGCCTTGCAAAAACGAGAAACGCGGTTTTCGGCAGACTCGACGATGTCTTTTTTGCTTTTAAATCGGTAAATGAAGAGCTTTTTGAAGAGCTTGAAGAAGTGCTTATCACAGCAGATATCGGTGTAGATACATCGGTGTATATAATTGACGAGTTGAGAAAATCAGCAAGAGCCAATCACATCACAGAGCCTGCCCGATTAAAAAATGAATTAAAGAAAGTAATAAGCAACATTTTAAATGAGCAGAATACCGAGTGTGACCTTGCTGACAGTCCTTCTGTTATTATGGTAATCGGAGTAAACGGTGTGGGCAAAACTACATCAATCGGCAAAATGGCGAATTACTATAAATCTCAAGGGAAAAAAGTTTTGCTCGCGGCAGCAGATACATTCAGAGCAGCTGCAATCGACCAGCTTGAAATCTGGGCGAAGCGTGCCGATGTAGATATAGTAAAACACCAGGAAGGCTCAGACCCGTCGGCAGTTGTGTTTGACGCATTAAAGGCTGCTAAGGCAAGAGGTGTTGATATCGTAATCTGTGACACAGCAGGCAGACTTCACAACAAGAAAAACCTGATGGATGAGCTGGCAAAAACAGCAAGAGTAATTGAGCGTGAAACAGGAAAACCGGCAGGCGAAGTTCTTTTGGTGTTAGACGCATCAACCGGACAGAATGCTTTAATACAGGCTCGTGAATTTAAAAATGCTGCCAATATCACAGGCGTAATATTAACAAAACTCGACGGCACAGCAAAAGGTGGCGTAGTTATTGCACTTTGCCGTGAACAGAATATAGGAGTAAAGTTTATAGGTGTAGGAGAAGGCATAGACGATTTGCAGGAATTTCGCCCCGAAGAATTTGCAAATGCACTTTTCCCTGAAGAATAAGGAGGGTATGATATGGAATTTTCAAATGGCGGATTTGGTGGATTCGGAAATTTTCATAACAATGAAGACGGACAAGAGTTTAAAGGCTTCAGCAAAGAAGATTTAAAAGAGAAGTTTAAAAACCAGAAGAAAAACTTCACAAAAGGCAAAAAAATCCTTCTGGGGATTGTAATTGCTCTTGTCATTTTAATTGCTTTATTCGGCACAATCTTGGATTTTGTGATGGAAATATGGCAGATACAGGAAATCGGTTCAGGTTATGACACAGTTTTCTGGAAGAGTCTTCTTACCAAGATAATAGTGGCATCATCTGGCTTTATTGTGGCGTTTATACTTACTTTAATAAACCTCTTTTTAGTAAGAAAAATCGCACTACTCAAGCATTTTTCTGCAAAATTCTTTGAGAAAAAATGGATTTTTGTTGTAGCATCATTTGTTCTCTCTTTAATATTGGGAGGTTCAATCGGCAGAAATTCATACCTTGAAATATTAACTGCACTTAATTCATCAAGCTTTGGAACTGTTGACCCATTGTTTGGTCGTGATATAGGCTATTATATTTTTGTAAGACCATTTTTGGCTTCAGCGGTATCAGCTTTAAAGGGAATGTTTTTATTCCAGACATTTTTAATTGCGGTAATTTATTATATTTCCTTCAGCGTATCAGGAACGAAGAAAATAAAAGAAATGATTACTACAGAAAAAGGCGCAGTAACGCACCTTTTAGTAAACGTTCTTATTTATTATGTGATAATGATTTTATCTTATCGCTTGACTGCAGAAGACCTGATGTATGGTAATTTCGGAAAAGATAATTTAGCAGGTGCAGGCTTTATTGAGTCAAACATCTGGCTCAACTACTACAAAATTGCACCTTACCTTATACTTGCATCAGTAGTTCTTTCGATAATTTTCATCTGGCGCAAAAAATACAAATCAACAGTTGCGGCAATTCTTGTAGTACCTGCGGTTTATATTCTGGTATCAGTAGCAGCGATAGTTACACAACAGTTGGTTGTGTCCCCTGATGAAAGAAATTACCAGACAGAATACATTGAAAGAAATATGCAAGCCACAAAAGAGGGCTTTGATTTAAATGATATAAAAGAAGTTCAGTTTGATTTTTCGCAGGAACTTACAAATGAAACCCTGAATGCGAACAGTGCTGAACTTACAAATACAAGAATAATTGATTTCTCGTCATCTTTAACTGCTTACAATCAGTTGCAGTACTTGAGAAAATACTATACCTTTAATGATATAGATGTAGTTCCCTATAAACTGGATGGCGAGTTGTCAGGCGTGTTTATGTCGGCACGAGAATTGAACAAAGATAATCTCGAAGAAACTGCCCGTTCCTACACAAATGAAAAATTCCGCTACACACACGGTTTCGGTGTGGTAGCAAGTCCTTTAAACCGTGTAACACAGGACGGTCAGCCTGATTTTTATATCAAAGATATTCCGATTGTGTCAACTAACGGTATGCCCGAAGTTACACAACCGAGAATCTACTATGGCGAAAGCACAAACGACTATGTAATCGTAGGCTCTGACAACAAAGAGCTCGACTACTCAGAAGGCTACAACGATATAGAAAACACTTACGACGGTGATACGGGTGTCAAGCTCAGCTTTATGAAAAGACTTATATATTCGTTATATTATAAGGACTATAAGATGTTCTTTTCAGGAAATAT
>JAZOSI010000104.1:0-3456 GCA_045657065.1 Congzhengia sp.
TGAAGAATTAAAGAGATATATTAATTATTACAACAACGATAGAATTTCATTAAAACTAAAAGGAATGAGTCCTGTACAATACAGAACTCACTCCTTAGCAAGTTAATATTAAAATTCGTCTAAACTTTGGGGTTCACTTCAATTAGCGGTGGCTTTTTTTATATTATTGTTTTAACAGGGTAATCGCCTGTATCGTAGGCATAAATTTCCCAATCAGCAATCATCATAAAGAAATTTTTAATTTCTTCATCGTAATTATCGCGGTCGGTAAAAATCTTTAGCTCTATTTCATCTCTATCATAGAACTTTGCCATATTCTGTACACGATGAGCAAAAATTTCATCTTCAGGGTATTTTGTACCTGCCCAAAAAGTAGAACAACCCCTTGCTATTGCCATATCTATCTCTCTGTCAAAATGTTTTATCAAATCGTGTTCTGTTTCCTGTTCGTGAAAATTCATAAAACAACAAATCATAAAATCAATCCTTTCTTTTTTAATTTTTCTTTTTATTTTTCCGGGAAAAATAAAAAAAGTGCGCAGCTAGAGCTACGCACCATAAAAGCGTAAACCCTAACATTGCAAGTAATCGACATTCCACATGGGTGTGATTTATTAGAGCTACACTTTTTGACAAAGTTAGCCCACATGG
Source organism: Congzhengia sp. (assembly GCA_045657065.1). Taxonomy (GTDB): domain Bacteria; phylum Bacillota; class Clostridia; order UBA1381; family UBA9506; genus Congzhengia. Next base: position 652 of record JAZOSI010000104.1, read on the forward strand.
AAAAACAAATATTCGATTACTTGCATTCTCAATATACCACAATTATCGACAAAAATCAAGCAAATAAACAAAATGAAACATTCGCAAACCAAAAAATAATTGACAATTTTAAAAATATTGTCTATAATAAAAAATAGGATGAATTTATACTATAAATAATAGGAGGAAATTATGAATATAAATACAGAAACAATTACTTCTATGACAGAAGCAAACCAGAATTTTTCAAAAGTAGCTAAAGTTGCAGAAACCAACGGTCAGGCAGTGATATTCAAAAACAACAAGCCTAAATTTTTGCTTATTGATGTGGAAGGTGGCTCGTATTTTGAAATAACAGACGACGAAAAAATTGACATTGCCGCTAAAAGAATTATGAAAAAATACAAACCCGCACTTGAGGAGTTGGCAAAATGATTAAATTAAGCAAAGAAAAAGTTTTACTTCTTCATCGGTTGATAGCAGAGGAAACAGGCGGAAGTGTGGGAGTCAGAGATGTGGGACTTTTAGAAAGTGCGCTAAATGGTGCTTATGCCACATTCGGTGGAGAAGAACTCTACAAAACAAAAGAGGAAAAAGCGGCAAGTTTAGGTTTTTCTCTTATTTCAAATCACGCTTTTGTTGACGGAAACAAAAGAATAGGCGTATATGTTATGCTTACATTTTTAGAGGCAGAAGGTATAAAAATGAACTGTACAAACGAAGATGTTGTAACTTTAGGATTATCTGTTGCTTCGGGACAAATGAAATATGATGAAATTTTAAACTGGATTATAAAATTTAAAAAATAGAAAGCACACGGCATTTGCCGTGTGCTTTCTTTATATTATTGTTTTGCTTCTTTTATTACCTGCTCTGCAATTACTACGGGTGCTTCTTCGTAGTTTGTTATTTCATAATCGAACAAACCACGACCGTTTGTAAGAGCACGAAGGTCTGTTGCATATTTTTTCATTTCAGATGCAGGAACGATGGCTTCAATCTCTGTGTTTACATTGTCCACAGGATTCATACCAAGGATTCTGCCGCGGCGTTTATTTAGATCGCCTACAACATCGCCTGTGTAGTTGTTGGGAACGAAAACTTTTGCAGTACCAACAGGCTCTAAGATAACGGGATTTGCCTTGGGTAAGCCCTCTTTGTAAGCGATAGATGCTGCGGTTTTAAATGCCATTTCAGATGAGTCAACTGCGTGGTATGAGCCGTCCATCAGGGTAGCTTTTAAGTTAACCATGGGATAACCTGCCAATACACCTTCCTTCATAGATTCTCTGATACCTTTTTCAACTGCAGGGAAGAAGTTCTTTGGAACTGCACCCCCTACAACCTTTTCTTCGAATACTAAATCGGTAGCATCGTATACAGGCTCAAACTCAATGATAACATGGCCGTACTGACCGTGACCGCCTGACTGTTTCTTATGTTTACCTTCTGCGCGAACCTTTGATTTGATTGCTTCGCGGTAAGGTGTTTTGGGTTCTTTTAAGTTTACAGATACACCGAATTTGCCCTCGAGTTTAGAACAAATTACGTTAATGTGCTGTTCGCCAACACCCGAAATTACAGATTCGTGTGTTTCGTGGTTGCGTGTAAGAGTAAATGTTTTATCTTCGCTGGCAAGTTTATTTAAGGATGAGCTGATTTTTTCTTCGTCGCCCTTTGCTTTGGGTTCGATAGCCAGTGATAATACAGGTTTCGGGAACGAAATAGCACCGATTGCAACGGGGAATGCAGGGTCACATAATGTATCGCCTGTTTCTGTAACTGAAAGTTTTGCAGTTGCACCGATGTCGCCTGCTACAAGCTCTTTTACTTCTGTTTGTTTCTTACCGCAGATAACAAAAATCTTGCCCAGACGTTCTTCTTTACCCTGGGCAGGGTTAACGAGTGTTGTGTCGGGTGTGATTTTACCTGACAAAACTTTAAAGTATGAAAGTTTTCCTACGTAGTTGTCAACAACTGTTTTGAAAACGTGTAAAACTGTGGGTTCGGATGCATCACATACGATTTCTGCGATTTCGCCTGTCTTTTTGTTTTCGCCCTCGATATGTACAAACTCATTGGGAGCAGGCATATAGTCTGCGATGGTGTTGAGCAGGTGTGTGATACCGATTTTTGCATTTACGCTACCGCAGATAACGGGAACAACGGTGCCGTCCTTGATACCGATTCGGAGTGCTGCTTTGATTTCGTCTTCTGTGAATTCTTCGCCTGCGAAGTATTTTTCCATCAATTCTTCTGAAACTTCTGCAACGGCTTCAAGCAGTAAATCACGGCTTCTTGCTGCGATGTCGGCGTAACTTGCGGGAATTTCTTCGTATTTATGTGTGTCGCCGTCAGGTGAGAACATTTTTGCACGCATTTTGATAACGTCAACAAAGCCTGTTAATGTTTCTCCCTCTTTGATGGGGAATGTAAAGGGTGCGATGCTTCTGCCGAATGAGTCGTTTAACTGTTCAACAACTTTACTGTAATCTGCTTTTACATCGTCTAATTTATTTACGAATACGATTTTTGCTTTGGTTTTAGCGATGTTCCAGGCTTTTTCTGTACCTGCAGAAACGCCTGATTTACCACTTACAACTATCAATGCACTACCGCAAACAGATGCGCCTTCCAACTGTTCGCCGATAAAGTCGGGGGTTCCGGGTGTGTCCAAAAGATTAATCTTCGCACCGTTCCACTCGATAGGAATAATTGAAGTATTAAGAGAAATTTTTCTCTTTATTTCTTCGGGATCAAAGTCTGATACTGTGTTGCCATCTTCGCATCTTCCTGCACGGTCAATTAATCCTGCTTTGTGAAGCA
>JAZOSI010000105.1:0-3420 GCA_045657065.1 Congzhengia sp.
AAGAACATTTCCGACAGAATAATCTTTATGGACGGCGGTGTGATCGCAGAAGAAGGAACTCCGAAAGAGATTTTTGAAAATCCCAAAAATCCCAGAACAAAAGAGTTTATCACAAGTTTTTCACAGAACGGAGGAGTTGAATAATGAAACTGGATTCCGAATTAAAAACACTTTCATCAGCAATACTTGCACTCGATACCCCCGAAGAATGTGAAAAATTCTTAACGGATTTAATGACCGCAAGAGAAATCGCATCTATGGCGCAGAGAATCACCGTGGCAAAACTTTTGCGTGATAAAAAGACTTTCTCCGAAATCGAAGAAGCAACAGGAATGTCAAGTGCAACGATTGCACGAATCAACAGATGCTTACAATATGGCTCCGATGGTTATTCTATTGTTTTAGATAAACTTGAAAAATAAAAAAGACACTCCGCATGGAGTGTCTTTTTTATTATGGATTACAATTCCCACAGGGTTTGTAATTTTTATTTATCAGCTCTTGCCTTGTGCCTCGAAATTCTTCTTTGTTGGTTTCTTTCATATCTGAAACGCTCTTACAATCGGGCAGATGGAATTTGTCCGACGCGATATTTATAACATAGTCATAATCGCCGATTGTTTCGGTCTTTTCTTCTTGTTCTTGATAGTTTTCGTCGAGATGGTTTTCCCCTGTTTTGTAGTCGATAATTACTCCCGGCTCTACATTAAAGCAGAACACACAAAAACTGATTCCTGCACCATTATCTTCAACGGACAACGCCTCCATCAGAACGCCTGATGCAAGTAAATTTTCTCCCTCAAAAACAGGGGTCACGCGGTACAAAACGTGGTTGTTTGTTTCTTTGATATAGTCTGCCACCATATTTTCAAAAGGAAGCATTCCCTTAGTGTTCATAGATCTGGTGCCTGTGATTAGGTTTTTTTCGTTTGCGTTTTCTGCTGTCAGCTGAAATCCTATCAGGTGGCAACGGTTATAAAGGTATTTGCCTTCTACAAAATCGTATTTTGCCATTACCCAACCTGATGGTTTTATCATACCGATATTGCCGCGAGGTTCAGTAGGCATAATGTCGGTGCTGATTGACGCCACTGCCTCTCCACAACGCCCCAAGGCATCAAGTTCAGCATAGCTTTCATAAGAAGTATATGCACTTTCGTCAATGGTAAGGTACGGCACATTTCCGTTGACCTCGATATAATACTTTCCCGAATATTCGGGTATGTCATATATCGTCTGCGCCTCGAATGTCGCCGTGTTTTCAGGTACACAACCCGAAAAACTTATAAGTAACAATAAAGAAAGTAAACAAGCTAATATTTTTTTCATTTTCATCACCGCTTTTAGTATATCACAATTTCTTCCAAAATAAATAATTTTTTATTAAAATGTTGACATTTTCTGCAATTTGTGGTATTATGACAATAATTTCATAGAAAAAGGCTTTGACGGAGAGTGTGTAAATCTTTTGAACCTTTGAGAGAATTGACGGTTGGTGCGAGTCAAAAAGGGGATGTTTTATACTGTAGCTCCTGAGCTGAAAGGAAGAAAGTTTTTCAAAAATGAGTAGACCCTTTCCGAGACGGCTGCGTTAGTGCCCAAGGGCGTGATGGCGCCTGAAGTGGTGTTTATACACAATTTGAGTGGTACCGCGGGAAAATTTTCTCGTCTCAAAGAATTCTCTTTGGGGCGTTTTTTTATGAAAAAATCGCCCATATCAGAAAGGATTGATCAAATGGACGGTCAGATGACAGGACTTGATTTGAAAATCGGCGAAGTTGCATCCCGTATCAAAGAACTTCGTCACATCGAAGGCATTTCAAAAGAAACTATGGCTCGCTTAACAGGTGTAACAGTTTCAGAATATGCCGCTTGTGAAGCAGGCAAACACGATTTGAGCTTCGCTTTTATTTACAGATGCGCGCAGGCTTTTCGTGTCAATGTAACAGATATCATCGAAGGTTCAAGCCCAAAACTTAAACATTATACTGTAACACGTGCAGGCAAAGGCGCAGTTATTCAGAAAGCTCACGGCATGGTTTATCACGGCCTTGCAGGGGATTTTCGTGACCGTGTGTCCGAGCCTTTGTATGTTCAGTGCAAATACGACGATGAAGCCGAAAGAAAAGCAATAGAACTCACAGCCCACAACGGCCAGGAGCTTGATATCGTAATTTCAGGTAAAATGAAAATCCAAATAGGTAGCCATACTGAGATTTTAGGTCCCGGGGACTCTATCTATTACGATTCTGCTACACCTCACGGTATGATTGCCGTTGGTGGCGAAGATATGGAGTTTTATGCTATCGTTTTAGCAGGCGGCAAAGGTGATGCTGCTATTGACGAAAAACAACATCCCAACAAAGGCAAAATCGTCAAGGTTCACAGAAAACCCGGCAGACTCTATCACAACTTTATCGATACTGAAGTTGACGAAAACGGCAAACTCACCGCTATCGACTTCAAAAATACAGAAAAATTCAACTTTGCATTTGATATTATTGATGCCATTGCAGACAAAGAACCCGAACGCCTTGCGATGGTTCACGTTGCAAACAACAAGACAGAAACACGTTTCACATTCAGTGACTTAAAACGTGAGTCAGCAAGGTACGCAAACTACTTTGAATCATTAGGCATCAAAAAAGGAGACAAGGTTATGCTTGTTCTCCGTCGTAACTACCAGTTCTGGATTTCGCTTCTGGCACTTCACAAAATTGGTGCAGTGGCAATCCCTGCTTCAAACCTTTTGAAAGCACACGACTACAAGTACCGTTTTGAAGCGGCTGAAGTATCTGCTATCATCTGCAGTGCTCAGGGTGTAATGTGCGAAGAGGCAGATTTAGGTGCAGAAGGTGTTACCGACTTAAAGCACAAGCTCATTGTAAACGGCTCGCGTAACGGTTGGAAAAACCTTGACGAAGAAGCGGCAAGCTTTTCCGATGTATATGAAAGAAAAGCTGACTCTCCCTGTGGCAATGATGATATGCTTATGTACTTTACATCAGGTACAACAGGCAATCCCAAAATGGCACTTCACAGTTACCGTTATCCCTTGGGACATTTCCACACAGCAAACTACTGGCATTGTGTTGATCCTGACGGATTGCATCTTACAATTTCAGACTCAGGCTGGGCAAAAGCTGCCTGGGGTAAAATTTACGGTCAGTGGTTGTGCGAAGCAGCGATATTCGTTTATGACTTCGATAAATTTGAAGCGGCAGATATCTTGCCCATGTTTGCAAAATACAAAATCACTACATTCTGTGCGCCTCCAACAATGTACCGTATGTTAATCAAAGAAGACATCACCAAGTACGATATGTCATCTGTTCAGCATACAACAACTGCAGGAGAAGCACTTAATCCTGAAGTTTTCCGCCAGATTGAGTCACAGTTGGGACTTCGTATTATGGAAGG
>JAZOSI010000106.1:0-9248 GCA_045657065.1 Congzhengia sp.
CAGCCTCTATCATAACTCTTATTACAGGCTCAGTGCCACTCTGACGAAGGAGTGCTCTTCCCTTACCTGCGATAAGTTTTTCTACCTCTGCAAGACTTTCTAAAACCGCCTTGTCTTTCAGTACCGCAGGTTTATCTTTTACTCTCACATTTTTCATATACTGTGGGTAAAGCTTAACGGGGGATGCAAGTTCTGCTAAAGATAACTTTGAGTCGCATATTTCTTCTGCAATCATAATTGCAGTTAAAATGCCATCGCCCGTGGTTGCGTATTTTTTAATTATAATATGACCTGACTGTTCACCACCAAGGTCGTAGCCTTTTTCCTGCATACATTCATATACAAATCTGTCGCCTACATTTGTCTGTTCACACTTCATTCCTGCCTCTTCAATACTTGCAAAAAATCCGCTGTTTGACATAATTGTAGCAACTACCACGTCGTGATTGAGCATTCCTCTTGATTTAAGTCTTTTGCCTAAAATATAAAGCATCTTATCGCCGTCTACAATTTCTCCGTTTCCGTCAACGGCAATACATCTGTCAGCGTCACCGTCAAAAGCAAAACCAACGTCAAGGTGCTGTTCTTTCACAAGTCGGCAAAGATTTTCAATATGAGTAGAACCGCATTTTTCGTTAACGTTCAGACCATCAGGTTCTGCACCTATCACAACTGTCTGTGCACCAAGTGCAGCAAAAACTGATTTTGCTATCATCCAGGATGCACCGTTTGCACAGTCAAGACCGATTTTTAAGTTCTTATAGGAGTGTGATGCCAAAGAAATAAGATAACCCAAATATCTGTTTCTTCCTGATGAGTAATCTATGATACAGCCTACTTTATCTCTTGTTGCCAAAGGTAAATCATCGCCTGATACTCCAAGTGCTTTGAGATTCCCGTCAATGTAGGCTTCGATCAGTGCTGTTGTTTTATCGTCAAGTTTTTCGCCAAATTTATTGATTACCTTTATACCGTTGTCGTAAAAAGGATTGTGTGATGCAGTAATCATAATACCGCAGTCAAATTCTTCCTGTCTTGTCACATACGAAACACTGGGTGTAGTAGTTACGTGAAGCATATAAGCATCTGCACCTGATGCTGTAATACCTGCAACTATTGAATATTCCAGCATATAGCTTGATCTTCTTGTATCTTTGCCGATAACGATACGTGGACGTTTTCCTGATTTTGTACAGCCTGAAAGCGGTGATTGGAAGAACCAACCCAGAAATCTTCCCACTTTATACGCGTGCATAGATGTCAGGGTGACATTTGCCTCTCCTCTGAAACCGTCTGTACCGAAATATTTAAGTCCCTCTGTTTCTGCCTGAGGAAGTTCTATTTTTTCGTGCAAAAGCTGATCAGTAGAAATTCCGAACAACTCGCAAAGCTGCAACACCTTATCTATCTGCGGGAGCGCCTGATCCATTTCCCACTTTGAAACAGACTGTCTTGAAACATCAAGACTTTCTGCAAGCTGTTCCTGCGACATTCCTGCCATAACACGAAGATTTGTAATTTTTTCTCCTATTTTCATTTATACAACACTCCTTTACATCATTATATTCATAATATCAAAAGTTAAATATACTAATCTACCAACTTTCCTTTGAATATTTCGCAACCGCAGGTTGCAGACATTCTCTATTTTATCAATAAAATATCTTAAAATTAAAATTTTCATAAATTTTCGCATACTTTTGTTTACATTTTTTCGTATCTTGTCGATTTTTAGCAAACATAAAAAAAGACCGCTGCCGCGGTCTTTTTTATTTATTCTTCTGTTTTTGTTTCTTCAGGCTCTGCTATTTCTTCTTTTTTCTTTTTAACTACTGATGAAACTACAATACCTAAAACTACTACTGCTCCGATACCGATATAAAGGTATGTTTTATTTTTTCTCATTCTTGGCATACCCTGGCTGGCAGAAACCAGATCCTGAAGCTTTTTGATATTTGCGGTAGATGTGATATACTGACGGGCCGGCAAACGGCTGAACACATGGAAATAGTTATCTACTTCGCCTTTTTCTGAAATGAACGCGTATGTTCTCTGACCTTCCAGTCTGTGAACATCCACATAGATACCGTTTAATTCTGACTGGGCACCTGTTGCAGTTTTTTCCAAAATTATGCTTTCTGCCACAGGAAGAAAATCTTCAAGAGCTACTTCTTCACGGGTGTATTCTGTATTGCAGATGTAGACTTTTTCTATGTCGTCCACAGTCTTGATGTTTAAGAACTCAGCAAGTGTGATTTTTTCGCCTGTTAATTTGATTTCAGCATTTTTTGCATCACGGCGCTTAGCATCCGCTTCTTCAAACTCGCCCTCGTTTAAATACTTTTGCATTCTTTCCCACATATCGCCCTTGATACCTTTGAGCTTTACTGTTTTGGTATCATAGCTGTCGGCATTGAAAATGTATATGGGGTTATTTTCATCAAAATATGCAAAAAGGTAAATGTTTTTCTTTAAAGGTTTAAATCCGCCTATAACACAGGGTTCAGCGAATTTCACCCACTCACGCTCGTCCATATCTCCCTTTATAACTTTAAAAGGACTTACTTCAACTTCATCTTCGTCATAATTTATAAGTTCTCCAAAGAAAACCTTTGCACCATCTTCTGAAAGTAAACCTTCGGGGACATCACCTGCAAAAGCGGTAAAAGGCATCATAAGAATTACGCACATTATTAAAATGCCAATGATTTTTCTAAATGATTTCATCTTTTCCTCCTGATTGCTCATAAGTAATTATATATATTTTATCACAATCTTTTATGCTTTTCAACAACAAATTATTTTATTTCAATCTGGCACATTTTCATTGCCGAAAGTGCTTGTTTGTGGCTGTCGGGCGTCACCCCTGCGCAACACTTTTCGATAACTGAAATCTTCACTTCGGGTATAAATGCCTTTATCAAAAATGCATTGGAAATAACACAAATATCTGTGCATAGTCCTAAAAGTACAACTTCATCAACATCATTTTTTGATGCCATATACTCCGAAAGTTCAACGCTGCCAAAAGATGGTTTGTCGAAAATTTTCTTACCCTTTGAAAGTTCTGTCAATTGAGGACAGATTTCCCAACCGTAAGTATCTTTTACACAGTGGACAACAGGAAGATTTTTTCCTTCCTGACTGCTCAGATAATCTTCTATGTGAGTATCACGGGTAAAGATAACTTCACCTTCAAAATTTTCTACAAATTCCTTTACCGCAGGCACAATAGCAACGGCTTCTTTTGTTCCCAAAGCACCATCGATAAAGTCATTCTGCATATCTACAACAATCAAATATTTCATATCTTTTCTCCTTTAGTATAAATTAAAAGGCATCTGAAATATGCTCAATATTATAAGGGACGCATATTTCAGATGCTTGCAGTTATTTGCTTTATTATTTTTTATAGGGATTTTGACCATTCACAGGCGTTGCTACGCCTTTGTTCTGCACATACTGTTTTGCAGCATCCAACCGTTTTTTAAGCTCTTGGTTTTCTGCTTCAAGCTCTGCAATTTTCTCTTTTGCGTAGCGTTCTGTTTTCTTGAGCTCATCGCCAAGATTTAACGCCACAAGCATAGCTGCCATAGCAGAACTGAGTCTGTTGTTCTGAATTTTGATGTCAACGAGTTTTCCGTTTACCATATCGGAAACTTCAAGCATATATTCACGGCTTTCTTCGGAAACAATGGTGTATTCCTGGCCGTCTAATTTCACGGTCAATCTGTTAGCCATAAAGACTCTCCTATCTTATGCAAGTTCAGCATTTACAATTTCATTTATTATGTTTTCTATTTCGCTCTGTCGGGTTTCTTTTGCCATAACCAGTTCTGAAACTAAAATCTGGCGGGCGTTGTTGAGCATTTTGCGCTCACCGGTAGAAAGCCCACGGGTTTTGTCACGGAACATAAGACTCTTTACAACACGAGCCACTTCGTAGATATTTCCGCTTTTGATTTTAGCAGAATTTTCACGACAGCGTCTGTTCCAGTTGGCATCCATTTCTGTAGAGCATTCCTTGAAGTTTTTGATAACCGCATCTGCTTCCGTCTTGTCAATAACGTCACGGATACCGATTTCCTTCGCGTTTGCCACAGGAATCATAACTTTCATGTCACCAATAGGCATTTTCATTATATAATATTTTTGGATTGCGCCCATGATTTCTCTGTCCTCAATGGATTCGATAACACCTGCGCCATGCATGGGGTAAACTATTCTATCCCCTATGTTATAGTCCATTTTATATAACCTCCCTGCGGCCTTTTTCCGCCGGCAAAATACACTTTTCCTCACTTATATTTTAGCCCAAAAATCCTTAAAAGTCAAGGGATTTTTCTGTTACACTTCGGTTACAAATATTGAATATTTCTGTAATCAATGCTATAATTATTTTAGTCATTTTGGGAGGAAACTATGATTAAATTTCAACCGTTATTAAGCAGTTCGTCGGGAAATGCAACTTATCTTACTGACGACAATACTCACATCTTAATAGATTGCGGTGCATCAATCCGCTATATAGAAAAGTGTCTTTTGCGACTGGGAGTTACTCCTGATATGCTCGCCGGGGTATTCATTACCCACGCTCACACTGATCATGTGGCAGCAGCAGGTATGCTTTCCAAAAAGTATAATCTCCCTGTATTTGCAACGGAAGAAACCTTCTCCAGCGCCGAAAAGCACATGGCAAACATCAACAGAAAATGTGCCCGTATCATATCTCCCGATGATGATATCATAATCGGCGATATGGTAGTACACGTTTTCTCAATCCCCCACGACGCGCCCGGTGCGGTAAGCTATACCGTTTGTGACAAGGAGTCAAAATTCGGCATTGCCACAGACTCGGGGCATATATCTGACGATATCATCGCTAACCTTTCTGATTGTCAGAGTGTAATCGTAGAAGCAAACCACGACATCGATATGTTAATGAACGGACCGTACCCGTACCCGCTAAAAAGGAGAATTTTAAGCGATGTAGGGCATTTGTCAAATGTGTTGTGTGGAGAGCTTTGTGTTCGCCTTGCAAAGAGCGGGACTAAATCATTCTGGCTTGGTCACCTGTCAGAAAAAAACAATCTCCCCAAAAAAGCCTACGAAGAAGTGCATAAAATATTAACAGAAAACGGCTACACAGTAGGCGGCGATGTGGCGCTCAATGTAATACCAAAACTTTGGATAGAGGAAAAATAATGAACATAAACATAATTGCCGTAGGCAAAATCAAAGAAAAATACTTAAAAGATGCAATAGACGAATACTCAAAAAGGCTTTCTCGGTTTTGTAAGCTCACAATTACTGAAATCCCCGATGAGTCAATGAGCGAGCGTCCCAGTGATAGCGAAAAAGCAATGGTGCTGAAAAAAGAGGGCGATAAAATAATTTCTGCCATTAAAAACACCGATGTTTTAGTTACTCTCTGTGTAGAGGGAAAGCAAAAATCAAGCGAAGACTTTGCTGACTACATCTCAAAAGAATGTGTAAAAGGTGCAAATACCTTTACCTTTATAATAGGCGGCAGCCTGGGGATGATGGAAGAGATAAAGAATAAAAGTAATTTAAAACTTTCATTTTCCGAAATGACATTCCCACACCAGTTAATGAGAGTGATTTTGTTGGAACAAATATACCGCGCATTTAAGATAAATGCAAATGAATCATATCACAAATAAAAGCGAGAGGCGTTTGCCTCTCTTTTTTTGCATAAATTTTCACAAAAATATCAAATTTATGTATAATATTCATATAATTTTGCATAAAATTGCAAATTTATGCATTTTTCTTTGTAAAAAGGGTTGACAAATCAAGTAAGTGATGTATAATAGTATTTGTTGAATTTAATAACCGAAAGGAAGCGTATAAAAATGAAAACATATAAGAAGGTAATTTTGGCCTACTCAGGCGGTCTTGACACATCAATCATTATTCCGTGGCTCAAAGAAAACTACAACAACTGCGAAGTTGTAGCAGTAGCTGCTGACGTTGGTCAGGATTCAGAATTAGAAGGTCTTGAAGAAAAAGCGATAAAGACAGGCGCAAGCAAACTCTACATAGAAGACTTAAAGAAAGAATTCGTAGAAGAATACATCTGGCCCACATTAAAAGCAGGTGCAAAATACGAAGGTTATCTTTTAGGTACATCTTTTGCTCGTCCCTTGATTGCTAAAAGATTAGTAGAAATCGCACTCGCTGAAGGTGCTGATGCTATCTGTCACGGTTGCACAGGTAAAGGTAATGACCAGGTGCGTTTTGAGCTTTCTATCAAAGCTTTCGCTCCTGAACTTGATATCATTGCTCCCTGGCGTATCTGGGATTTGAAATCTCGTGACGATGAAATTGATTACGCTGAAGCACACAACATCCCCTTGAAAATTTCAAGAGAAACAAATTACTCTAAAGATATGAACCTCTGGCACTTATCACACGAAGGTTTGGATTTGGAAGACCCCGCTAATGAGCCCGATTACGAAAGTATTTTAGAACTCGGCGTATCTCCTGAATCTGCACCTGATAAAGCAGAGTATGTTACAATCACATTTGAAAAAGGTATTCCCGTTAAATTAAACGGCGAAGCTTTAGACGGCGTTTCAATGATCAGAAAGTTAAACGAAATCGGTGGCAAAAACGGTATCGGTATTTTCGACGTTGTAGAAAACCGTCTCGTAGGTATGAAGAGCCGTGGCGTATATGAAACACCCGGTGGCACAATCCTCTACCACGCTCACGAAGTATTGGAAACAATCTGTCTTGACAAAGAAACATCTCACTTCAAAGCAATCGTTGCACAGAAGATGGCAGATTTAGTTTACAACGGTCAGTGGTTCACACCTTTGCGTAAGGCTATTGACGCTTTCGTTGATTCTACACAGGAAACAGTTACAGGCGAAGTTAAGTTAAAACTTTACAAAGGTAACATCATGAACGCAGGCGTAACAAGCCCCTACACACTCTACGATGAAGTAACAGCTTCATTCGGCGAAGACGAAGATTACAACCAGATGGATTCACAGGGCTTTATCAATCTCTTTGGTCTTCCCATTGCAGTTAAAGCAAAGCTTGACAAAAAAGCCGGCAGAAAATGTGAATATTAAGTCATAAATTTCTATCCCTCACGATAGAATAATAATAAAAGAGCGTTATGAGTAAATCATAGCGCTCTTTTATTTTACAAAAAAGTGAGGTTTTCTTAAAATGAAAGTTTTTGTTCTTAATAAAACTCGTGCCATTGTTTATATGTCGTTTTTGCTCTGTTCTGTTTTTATGATTGTGGCAGGCTTTTCTACATCTGTTGATGTGTATTCCGACGGCGGTGACAGGCTTCTTCCCATTTACTCCGTTGACAAGGGCGACGAAAAAGTCTGCGCTCTTACATTTGATGCCGCCTGGGATGATGCTGATACCGATATTCTGATTGAAGTGTTAAAAAAATACAACGCACCTGCAACATTTTTTATGGTAGGTAGTTGGGTAGAAAAATACCCCGAATCTGTAAAAAAGTTCCACGCTGCCGGTCACGAAATAATGAATCACTCCGACACTCATCCCCATATAGATAAGCTCTCAAACCAGAAAATCGCACAGGAACTTAAAAACTGCTCCGACAAAATAGAAACAGTCACAGGCGTGCGCCCCACACTTTTCCGCGGTCCTTATGGAGAGTACAATAACGCAATTATAAAAGAAGCCACAAATCAGAATATGTTTACTGTTCAGTGGAATATTGATAGTCTTGACTGGAAGAATCTCTCCGCTGAAGACATCACAAAGAGAGTCACAAACAGAATTGCACCGGGTTCAATCATACTCTTCCACAATGGTGCAAAAAACACACCCCAGGCTCTGCCCCAGATTTTGGAGAAGCTCTCTGCCGCCGGCTATAAGTTTGTAAAATGCTCTGACCTTATCTACAAGGAAAACTACACAATCGACCATTCAGGCAAACAGATTGCAGGTTAGATTTACCATAACACAAAGCAGGAATCCGATTAAAGTAGGTAATGCAAAGGAAATAAGAGTCCATTTTATACTTTTTGTTTCTTTGTGAATTGTGATAAGAGTTGTGGCGCAAGGCCAGTGAAAAAGGAAAAATATCACAGTATTTATGGCCGTTACTATGTTCCATCCATTTGCTAAAAATACTTGTTTTAGCATTTCCGTTCCCGACGCGTCGGTAAGTACGCTTTGCGAAAGGTAACCCATTATCATTATGGGGATTACTGTTTCATTGGCAGGAAAGCCAAGAATAAACGCTAAAATTATTACACCGTCCAGACCCATTATGTTACCTACGGGAGATAGAAATTCTGCAAGCATGGAAAAAAGCGTTGTTCCGTCTATACTGATATTTGCCATCAGGAAAATCAGCAAACCTGCAGGAAGCGAAGTGAGCACCGCTCTTCCTAAAACGAATAATGTTCTGTCAAAGACCGACCGCACGATTACCTTTGTAATCTGCGGTCTTCTGTATGGTGGAAGTTCCAGAGTAAAAGATGACGTCTCTCCTGACAAAACCGTTTTATGAAGGAATTTCGATGTCAAAAATGTCATTGCTACACCTAACCCTATTACTGAGGTCAGTATAATTGCCGTAAAAATCGTTTTTGGCATGATATTTGCACCCGTCACAAAAAATATGCTAATAATCGCAATCAGCCCAGGGAAACGCCCGTTACAAGGCACAAAACTGTTTGTGATTATGGCAATAAGCCGTTCTCTTTTAGAATCTATTATTCTTGCTCCTATTACACCTGCAGCGTTACACCCAAATCCCATACACATAGTAAGTGCCTGTTTTCCGCAGGCGCCACAACATTTAAACCCTCGGTCAAGGTTAAATGCAATTCTCGGCAACACTCCTGCATCTTCTGCCAGTGTAAAAAGCGGAAAAAATATAGCCATAGGCGGAAGCATAACAGATACTACCCATATAAGCATACGGTATCCGCCAAGTACAAAAAAGTTACAGAATTTTTCAGGACAACCAATAAGTATCAATCCTTGATACAGCCATTCTTCTGTTTTAAAAAGGATATCCGCTAAAAAATCAGAAATATAGTTTGCACCCGTCACCGTCAGCCAGAAAATGCCCATAAGTCCCAATGCCATTATAGGAAAACTGAATCTACCACAAAGGATTTTATCTATTTTTCTGTCACGAAGAAAGTGGTCTTTTTTACTAAATTCTACGACTCTTTTTGCGATTTCCTCGGCACGCTTGACTGTTTCGGATATTTCTT
>JAZOSI010000107.1:0-2039 GCA_045657065.1 Congzhengia sp.
TGGGGTCCTGGGTTCGAGCCCCAGCTGGCTCACTCGAAGCGGTCAAGGTTGGCCGCTTTTTTTATTTTCTTAGATTAATAATTCTTTTATGCAAGGTTTTTACACTATTTTGCTCCTTGTCGTGTCGAATGTCTTTATGACGTTTGCGTGGTACGGACATCTTAAGTTGCAGCAGTCCAAAGTGATTGGCGACTGGCCGCTTTTCGGGGTTATTCTTTTTAGTTGGGGCGTGGCGCTGTTTGAGTATTGCGCTCAGGTGCCTGCAAACAGAATCGGCTTTATTGGCAATGGAGGGCCTTTCTCGCTGATGCAGCTGAAAATTATACAGGAGGTGATTACGCTTTTGGTCTTTACTATTTTTTCGACCATCGTTTTTAAGGGCGAGGCTTTGCAGTGGAATCATATTGCCGCGTTTGTGTGTTTGGTGCTTGCGGTTTATTTTGTTTTTATGAAATGATTTTTTTTGTGTTTTGAGCATTTATCAGATATGTGTTGTTGCATATTTGTAAAAAATGTCTATATTTGCAAATAGGTTTAATTAAAAAATAAAAAAGATGAAAAAAATTATATTTTTATTGCTGAGCGTGTGCTTGTTTGCTGCATGTAGCAAAGATGATGACGCAAAGGATCCTGATCTTGTTTTTATGACCATTTCGGGAGATTCGTTGGAGCCTAGAACTGTGGAAATGGTGGAGTCTTTGATTGTTTCTTTCGATTTGGATTCTGTAAAATATACAAAGATTAATAGTCAGGTTACCATAGCGGACAAGGTTGTTCACTTTTCTGCATGTGCTGGCGGTATTGGAGATGGCGAATTCCAGTTGGCAGGAACTAAATACTCCAATGTGGTAAAGATGGTTAAGTGTGAGCCCGGAAAGGAAAATTATAATTTCACTGCAACTGAATATGTTGTTAAGGAGGGCTCAATGAAAATAGAGCATAGAGAAGGCGGACTTGACGTTTTAGTCACTTTGGATTTGGTGGCTGAGTCTAAGGCTGGCGCTTCAATAAGGATGAAGGGGCAGATGATTGCGATTTACTAAAAGGAAATTAATTTAGTTTTTTTTGAGTGCGGCAGTTGTTGCTGCACTTTTTTTGATTTATGGAAAAGAGAATTATTGTAGTTGGAGCGAGTTCAGGGATAGGTCGAGGACTGGCGGAGATTTACGCCAAGGCGGGGTGGCGCGTTGGTGTTACCGGCAGGAGGAAGGAGCTTCTTATTGCTTTTAAGGCAAAATATCCTAAGAATGTTTTTTTGTCTGATTTTGATGTTGCAAAGGATGATGTGGAAGAAAAACTGACGGGTTTGACAAATGAATTGGGCGGTTTGGATTTGTTAGTGATAAGCGCAGGCGTGGGGTATCAGAATCCTGCATTGGAAACGGCAAAGGAGTTAGAGACTGTCCAGACGGATGTTGTAGGGTTCTTAAAGGTGGCGCTTTGGGCGTTTGATTATTTCAAAACTCATAATGGAGGACATTTGGCTGGTATAAGTTCTATAGCAGGGATAAGAGGGCTGGATATTTGTCCGTCTTATTCTGCAAGCAAAGGTTTTGAGGCGATTCTTTTAGAGAGCCTAAGGCGCAAGTCGTATCAGGAACAGCTTGGAATATCTGTGACGACTATAATACCCGGATTTGTCGATACTGCAATGGGGCAGAGCAAACAGGCCTTTTGGAGAGCTTCAGTAGAAGAGGCGTCCCGTCAGATTTACGCAGAGTTGGAGAAAAAGCGTGACAAGGTTTATGTTACGGAGCGATGGAGGTATGTAGCATTCTTTTTGAAGTTTGTGCCTGATTTCTTGTTCAAACGTGTAAAAATGTGAGATATTTGGATTGTGTTGTAAAAATCCACAAAATTTAAGAAAAAATGCACAATAAAGGGGGGGGATAGTATTAAGTTTGCGATGTGAATGATGGAAATGTTGTTCACATCTGAATTTAGACCCTATTATATAAATATACTATATCCAAAAACCTCTACTACCTGAAAAACACATTTTGTTCGAAAGGACAAAGAAATCCTTGGGAGAGTTCTCT
>JAZOSI010000108.1:0-4322 GCA_045657065.1 Congzhengia sp.
CTCCTAATTCTACATTACGAGATATAAAAACTTCCTACAAAAAGTTAAATAAAACGTCAGTTGAGGTCACGGTAATTGCAGAATATTTAGAAGATATTGCAGTGATCGTTCCCGGGGTTAAATCTGAGGACTTGAATTAAGTCAGAACTTGTGATAAAATGAACAAAAACACTTCACAGGAGAAAATTATGGTTGTATTTATCACAGGTGCTTCCCGTGGAATAGGTGCGGCGTGTGCCATATATTTTGCACGCCACGGCTACGATGTGGGAATAAACTATCTGAATAACGACGAAAAAGCAGAGATAATAGCAGAGCAGATTCGTGCTATGGGAAGAAAAGCAGTGCTTTTAAAGGCAGATGTGACCAACAAACAAGAGATTGGTGCCGCCATTTCCAGATGTGCAGACGAATTAGGACCTATATCAGTCATTGTCAACAATGCAGGTATCGCACAACAGAAGCTTTTTACTGATATTACAGAAGAAGAATGGAAGAAGATGTTTTCTGTAAATGTTGACGGCATTTATAATGTTTTATCAGCGGCACTTCCTGATATGATAAGAGAGCACCGTGGTTCAATTGTAAATATTTCTTCTATGTGGGGCATAAACGGAGCATCATGCGAAGTGCACTACTCTGCTTCAAAAGCCGCAGTGATTGGTCTTACAAAAGCTCTTGCACAGGAGCTTGCTCCGTCAGGAATCCGTGTCAACTGTGTAGCACCAGGGCTTATTGATACAGATATGAACAGTAATATATCACATGAGGATATACAAAGCGTAATTGATGAAACTCCCCTTGGCAAAATCGGAAAAGCGGAAGATGTGGCTAAAGCCGTTTTCTTTCTTGCAAGTGATGAATTTTCATCATTTACAACAGGACAGATACTTTCTCCCAACGGTGGATTAGTAATATAAAAACAAAAAGCAGTAGCGTGGCTACTGCTTTTTGTTTTGTAATTTCTTTATTCTGTCTCTGATTGACGCCGCATCTTCAAAACGAAGTTCTTCGGCCGCAAGTTTCATCTGTTCTGTTAAGATTTCAACCTGCAGGTTGATATCCATATCCTTTGACAGTTTAATATCACGGATTGAATCGTCAGGCACTTCTCCCATAGGAGATATGACATCTCGGATGTTTTTCTTGATACTCTGGGGTGTTATGCCGTTATCTTCATTGTATTTTTTCTGTTTTTCACGTCGGCGGTTTGTTTCCGTTATCGCACGCTCCATAGAGCCTGTGATGTTGTCCGCATACATTATAACTCTGCCGTCGGCGTTTCTTGCAGCTCTTCCCACCGTCTGAATAAGTGATGTCTCAGAACGCAGGAATCCTTCCTTATCGGCATCGAGTATTGCAACCAACGATACTTCAGGAATGTCAAGTCCTTCTCTCAAAAGGTTGATACCAACCAGGACATCAAACAAACCTTCTCTTAAATCCTTTACTATTTCCATTCGTTCAATGGTTTTTACCTCTGAATGGAGGTATTTTACCTTTATATCAAGTTCACGCAGATAGTCAGTCAAGTCCTCTGCCATTTTCTTGGTAAGTGTGGTTACTAATACACGGTTTCCTTTTTCTACTTCCGTGTTTATTTCTCCCACCAAGTCATCCACCTGACCTTTTATGGGACGGACAACGATTTCAGGGTCAAGTAAACCTGTGGGACGGATAATCTGCTCTGCAATCTGGCTTGAACGCTCACGTTCATAGTCTGCCGGTGTAGCACTTACATAGATTACCTGATTGAGTTTTTCCTGAAATTCAGGGAAATTTAAAGGTCTGTTATCAAAAGCCGAGGGCAAACGGAATCCATAATCTACTAAAGATGTTTTTCTGGCACGGTCACCATTGAACATACCCCTTACCTGTGGAATGGTTACATGGGATTCGTCCACCACAAGCAGGAAGTCCTCCGGCATATAATCAAGCAATGTAAAAGGTGCAGAACCCGGTTCTCTGCCGCTTATATGACGGGAATAGTTTTCTATTCCCTGGCAAAATCCTATTTCACGCATCATTTCTATATCGTAACTTGTGCGCTGTTCTATTCTTTGTGCTTCTAAAAGCTGGTCGTTGTCTTTAAAATATTTTATGCGGTCGTACATTTCTGCTTCAATGGTAGAAATTGCGCGCTCCATTTTTTCTTTCGTGGTTACATAGTGAGACGCAGGGTAAATGGCAATATGATTTCTCGTACCCTTGATTTCGCCCGTTACCACATCAATCTCTGATATTCTGTCAATCTCATCTCCGAAAAATTCAATTCTTATAGCAGTGTCACTGCTCTCTGCTGGGAAAACTTCCAATACATCACCCCGTACACGGAATTTACCGCGCACAAAGTTTATGTCATTTCTTTCATATTGGATTTCTACAAGCTTTTTCAAAATACTGTCGCGGTCTCGCTCCATACCAGGACGAAGTGAGATTACAAGTTCATTGTAGTCGATAGGGTCGCCAAGACCGTATATACACGAAACACTGGCTACTATAATTACATCTTTACGTTCAAAAAGCGCCGCAGTAGCACTGTGACGCAATTTATCAATTTCTTCATTTACCGAAGAGTCTTTTTCTATATATGTGTCTGTATTGGGGATATATGCTTCAGGCTGATAGTAGTCGTAATATGACACAAAAAACTCAACGGCATTTTCAGGAAAAAACGCCTTGAATTCACTGCAGAGCTGTGCCGCCAATGTTTTATTATGTGCAAGGACAAGTGTGGGTTTTTGAACCTTTTCTATCACATTTGCGATGGTAAAGGTTTTACCCGAACCTGTAACGCCTAAAAGTGTCTGCTCACGGTCACCTCGCAAAACGCCCTCTACGAGCCTTTCTATCGCCTCGGGCTGATCGCCGCAGGGCTTATAATCTGAATGTATCTTAAAATCCATCGGCGTCATCCCTTTCTATGTTTTTTGTCACGCTATTATCTTTCGCTCATAGGAACATATATACCGTTTTTGCATACGCTCTTGTATGCAGGACGAACGATTTTGCCGTCGTATACGATAGATTCTATTCTGTGAGCACACCAACCTGCCATACGGGCAATTGCAAAAAGCGGTGTGTAGAGTTCATTGGGAATATTCAAGCATTTATACACAAAGCCAGAATACAAATCAACATTTGCACAGATGTAGCTTCTGCCTTTGTTTCTTGAGAATATTTCAGGCGTGAGTTCTTCGATTAAGTTATAGAGTTTGAACTCGTCTGTATTTCCCGTAGCATAAGCAAGTTCTTCTGCCTTACGCTTTAAGGCTACTGCTCTCGGGTCAGATTTTGTATAAAGAGCGTGGCCCATACCGTAAACAAGTCCACTTCTGTCGAAGGTCTCTCTTGCAAAGATTTTTTCGATATGTTTTGCAACCTGGTCACGGTCTGTAATA
Source organism: Congzhengia sp. (assembly GCA_045657065.1). Taxonomy (GTDB): domain Bacteria; phylum Bacillota; class Clostridia; order UBA1381; family UBA9506; genus Congzhengia. The sequence continues at coordinate 3,402 of JAZOSI010000108.1, forward strand.
TCTGTAAGTGTTCCTTTGAAATCTTCTATCATTTCAACAACTTTAGCGTTTGCGCCGCCGTGTTTGGGTCCTTTTAATGAACCGATAGCAGCAGAAATTGCAGAATAGGTGTCTGTATTGGATGATGAAACAACTCGTGTTGTAAATGTGGAGTTGTTACCGCCACCATGCTCTGCATGAAGTACTAACGCAAGGTCTAAAACTTTTGCTTCCAAATCCGTAAACTTATTGTCAGGTCTTATCATATGCAGGAAATTTTCTGCAGTAGAAAGTTCAGGTATAGGATTGTGAATAATAAGGCTCTTGTTGTTGAAATAGTGGTTTTTTGCTTCATAGGCATATGCCACCATTACGGGCACCTGTGAGAACAACAGCATAGACTGTCTGATTAAGTTGTATAAATCAATTGAGTCAGGGTCGTTGTCGTATGAGTACATTGCAAGTACTGATCTTGCAAGCTTGTTCATTACATTATTACTGGGCGAATACATAATTACATCTTCCAAAAAGCCCTCAGGAAGTGCTCGCATATCGCCTACTAATTTTTTGAAATCGTCAAGTTCTGATTTTGTAGGAAGTTTACCAAACAAAAGCAGATAACAGGTTTCTTCGTAACCGAATCTGTTTTCCTTCTCGCAAGCTCCTACAATGTCCGACACATCAATACCGCGGTATATGAGTTTACCATCATCTGGGATTTTTTCGTCTTCGTACATAATGTAGCCGTGAACCTGGCCTACTCGTGTAAGTCCTGCCAATACGCCTGTACCGTCACTGTTACGAAGACCACGCTTTACTCTGTCGCTTTTATATAATTCAGGAGAAATACTTGTATTTTCCTCAATTACATTTGTCCATTTACGGAATGCTTCCGCATACATATCGTGTTCTGTTCTTTTCATATTTTGCACCTGCTTTTAC
>JAZOSI010000109.1:0-3177 GCA_045657065.1 Congzhengia sp.
GTGCGTATGTCGTGCCAAAGCTCTCTGTGTAGAATGTGCCGCCAGGTTTCTGCTACAAAACGGCGCTTTAGTCCAGGTGCTCGGTTAATGGCAAAAAGTGCAGCCTCTATCGGAATAGTACCGCTTCCGCAGAATGGGTCGATGAAAGGTCTGTCACCTTTCCAGAAACTCAATGACACCATAGAAAAGGCAAGTGTCTCACGCATAGGCGCAATAACGCTTTCTACACGGTAACCACGCTTATAAAGGCTTGGGCCTGATGTGTCAATGTAGATTGTAGCCACATCTTTCATAATGGCAAATCTTACGGGGAAAAGCGGACCTGATTCTTCCAATCTGCCGTTGATTCCGTATTTTTGAGACAACCTTTCCACGATTGCTTTTTTGACTATGGACTGACAGTCAGGAACGCTGTGAAGTGCGCTCTTTAAAGCGTGTCCTGTTACGGGGAACTGGGCGTCACGAGGAAGAAGATCTTCCCAGCGGATTGACCGTACTCCTTCAAAAAGCATATCAAATGTGGTGGCGGGGAATGATGCTAACTTTATCATCACGCGCTCTGCTGCACGAAGATTTATATTAAGTACCGCAATGGCTTCTTCGTCGCCTACGAATGATACGCTGCCGTTATCTACTTTTGAAATTTCATACCCAAGCTCTTTTACCTCAAAAGCAACAACCTGTTCCGTGCCTAAAAGAGTGGGTATAGTTAGGTTAAATTTACTCATATAATCACCGCAAATATGTTTTATTACCTTTCATATTATCACGAAAACGAAACTTTTACAAGGGTAAAATCTATTGACAAAAAAAATAAATATGGTAGAATAAAATTGAGGTGATATTGGTGCTCAAACTGTACCACTGCGACATTTCTAAAATGTCCGATGATGAGTTTATAAAGTTTTGCTACGGTGAAAAAGGCACAACAAAAGAAAAGATGCAAAAGCTCAACAAAAAGCGAGCGAAAAAGCTTTCAGTTGCATCAGGTGCTCTTGTGCGTCGTGCCATAGCAGAAGAATTTAATATAGATAAAGATTCCATACGCTTTCGCCGTGACAAAAAGGGAAAGCCCTACACAGAAAGTGCCAAAGTGGAGTTCAGCATCAGCCATTCCAAGAGCATAGCGGTATGTGCCATTTCCGACCGCCCTGTAGGAATAGATATAGAGAAAATGCGCGATGTAAACTTTAACGTAGCAAAAAGACTTTTCACACCTGATGAGCAGAAGTATGTTTTTCAGATTAAGAAACTCCAAAAACAGAGATTTTTTGAAGTATGGACGAGAAAAGAAGCCTATGTTAAGTTACTCGGCTACGGAATACCGTATTTTCCGAAGTTTTCAGTTATGAAGAATGAAAATATAGAAACGATAGTAAAAAAGCATTATGTATTATCAGTTGCAAGAAAAGTAAAATAAAACACTCACAGCTGTTGCGCCGTGAGTGTTTTTTGTTTTTAATCGCAGCAACGACCGTGTCCGGCGCGTTCATCGCAACATTCCTTTTCAGGTGGGAAGAATTCGTCAAAAGGAAAACCGATTTTTTCGAATAATTCACAAGGAGAATTGTCGCAGGATGTGGTACATTCTTTCTGCGGAACGCAGAAATCGTAAGCAGGGATGAGAAGTTGTACGGGACGCTCTAATTTCACAATGGAGAAAAGACCGATAGATACATAAACTTCCCGTCTTTCGGCTCTTTCGGTAAGAGCATCGTCAAACACATTACATACACTTTCGGGAACACTTGCCAGATCAAAGTGAGCGCATTTGCATTCACAGTCGCAGTCGCAGATTTCCCGTGTATTTACAGCGAGAATCAACGGGTCGACTACTTCTACCACAGCTTTGGGCAGATTGGTTTTCTGCCAGAGAGCCTCTGACTTACAGCCGGCATTAGGATCATATAGTGATGTAAAGATTTTAGCACTGCCCTCTGAACCAAAAAGAACAACTTTCTTTGAGAATACCGCAAGACCGGTGACAAGGATAGCTCTGCCGTGACCTGTGCAGAGTTCAAGGGTAATTTTGAAGTAGAATGTGGTATCTACTGTGTAGTAACCGCAGTTAAAGGGAATTGATTCCACATCGGGAAATGCCCATATAACTTCTGCACACTTTGGTTTTATTGAGATTGCCCGTTCTATAAGCTCCTGATCAGCACAGGAAAAATACACTCTCGCATCTTCGATGCAGTCTTTGTCTTTGCAGGAATCATAGACCTTGTCGGTATGTATACAAACTGAATTTTTTACTTCTTCACAGGGTGAAGATGGTGAAGGATAGCGTCTGTCTGCCATAGAAAACCTCCGAAAAAAATTATTGAGATTTGACCTCTACAACATAGTACGCACACCGAATTGTTTTGTTACAGGAAAAATGCGGATTTTTTTGGCGATTTTAGTAAAAAAAGTGTTGACCTTGGGGGCATATTTGCTATATAATAGTGATTGTATAAATTACAAGGGAGGCGATTGCTTGATTAACGTTGCAATTTTAGGCTACGGCACAGTAGGCTCGGGCGTTTACGAGATTTTAAAGAAAAACCCTGCAGCCATTGCTAAAAAAGCCGGAGATACTCTGAATATAAAATACATATTGGATATAAGAGATTTTGATGACCATCCTGAAAAAGAACTTTTTACTAAAGATTTTCAGGACATTTTAAATGACGATACTGTTGGTATTGTAGTTGAAGTTATGGGCGGTCTTAATCCTGCATACGATTTTACAAAATCAGCACTTTTAGCAGGCAAGACAGTTGTAACATCAAATAAGGAGCTTGTTGCTACTCACGGCACAGAGCTTATATCAATTGCCAAAGAAAAGAGTGTAAACTATTTCTTTGAAGCGTCAGTTGGCGGCGGCATTCCGATTATAAGACCTCTTAATCAGTGCTTGTCAGCGAACGAAATTAGTACTATAAATGGTATCTTAAACGGTACTACAAACTTTATCTTAACAAAGATGTTCTCAGAGGGTTCATCTTTTGAAGACGCTTTGGCTGAAGCGCAAGCCTTAGGTTATGCAGAAAGAAACCCCTCTGCCGATGTTGACGGTCACGATGCCTGCAGAAAGACTGCAATTCTCTCATCTTTAGCTACAGGCAAATTCATAGACTATAATGACATTCCCACAGAAGGCATTTCGGGCATATCTACAACAGACGTTCTCTT
>JAZOSI010000110.1:0-7494 GCA_045657065.1 Congzhengia sp.
AGAAATATTTGTTTCGTTGGTTTTTCTGTCTATTTTACTTGTTCTCATATAAACACTCCTTAACCTTATCTATAAAGGTCATCATATCTTCTTTTGTGCCTATGGTGATTCTGTTGAAGTTCTTTATCTTTTCTGTTGTGAAATGGCGCACAAGTACACCTTTTTCTTTTAAGTTAAGATAAAGGTCTTCCCCTGAAATCTTATCAGATTTTGCGAAAATGAAGTTTGCTTTTGAAGGAATAACGAAAAATCCCAAAGCTTCCAGTTCTTTCGTAGTGTATTCGCGAACTGACTCTATTTCTTTGCAGTTTTTCATAAAGTAGTCGTTACTGTCGATTGCCGCAGCCCCCGCAACCAGTGTCAGGCGGTTTACATTGTAGGGGTTTGTTGAGTATTTGATTTTTTCTAAATCTTTTATTATTTCTTCGTTGCCTATGGCAAAGCCAAGGCGTGCACCAGCTAATGAACGAGATTTTGAAAATGTACCTACAACGAGTAAATTGTCGTATTTTTTTGTAAGATTTACAGCACTCTCGCCACCGAAATCAACATATGCTTCGTCGATTAAAACGACGTTTTCGGGGTTTGATGTGACGATTTTTTCGATTTTTTCCAAAGAGAGCATAAGTCCCGTGGGAGCGTTGGGGTTTGCAATTACTACATGTTTTTTGCAGTTTATGTAGTCGTCGGCGTCGATAGAAAAATCGTCGCATAAGGGAATAGCGGTATAAGGAATACCGTAAAGCTCTGCAAACACCTTATAAAACCCATAGGAAATTTCGGGGAATACCACAGGATTTTTTTCACTACAAAACGCCATAAAGAAAAAGTTCAAAGACTCGTCAGAGCCGTTTGATACGAATACATTTTCGTATTTTACACCGTAGAGGTTTGCGATCTTTTCCTTTAAGGTTTTACACAAGGGGTCTGAATACAGTCTTAAATCTGCAACCTCTTCCGCACTTACCGCCGATATAACTTCGGGTGAAGGAGGGAAGGGGGATTCGTTTGTATTGAGTTTTATGTACTTTTTGTCCCTGGGTTGTTCGCCAGGAGTGTATGCTTCTAAAGTTTTTAAGCTTTCTTTTAAAAATTTACTCATTTTTGTCATCCTTAACTCTGATTACAGCACTTTCTGCGTGAGCGTTTAGGCCTTCTTTGTTTGCAAAGTAGTAAACATCGTCGGCAATACCTTCGAGTGCCTCTTTTGTATAGTAGGTAAACTGTGTTTTCTTGATAAAGTCATCAACTGACAAGGGGCTTGAGAATTTCGCCGTTCCCGATGTGGGAAGTGTGTGGTTGGCGCCTGCCATATAGTCGCCTAACGCTTCGGGGCAGTATCTTCCCATAAATACAGATCCTGCGTGGCGGATATCATCAAGGTAGTCAAAGGGATTGTCTACCACAAGTTCTAAATGCTCGGGAGCGATTTCGTTTGAAATCTCAATAGCCTTTGACAAATCATCGCAGACGATGATTTTGCCGTTTGAGTCGATTGATTCTCTTGCTATTTCTTCTCTGGGGAGTTTTTTAAGCTGTGTTTCTATTTCTTCTGCTACTTTTTCGGCCAAATCCATACTTGTAGTTACTAAAACCGCACTTGCGAGTCTGTCGTGCTCTGCCTGTGAGAGTAAGTCTGCCGCTAAATGTGCGGGGTTACTCTTAGCATCTGCAACGATTAAAATTTCGCTGGGACCTGCAATCATATCTATTGAAACTGTGCCGTAAACCTGCTTCTTGGCTTCTGCAACGAAAGCGTTGCCGGGTCCTACGATTTTATCAACTTTCGGGATTGATTCTGTACCGTAGGCTAACGCTGCGATAGCCTGAGCTCCGCCAACTTTAAAGATTTTATTTACGCCTGCGATTTTAGCTGCTGCTAAAATTACGGGGTTGATTTTACCTTGTTTGTCAGGTGGTGTAACCATAAAAAGCTCTTTTACCCCTGCAATTTTAGCAGGGATACTGTCCATCAAAACTGTTGAGGGGTATGCCGCAGTACCGCCCGGAACATAAAGACCTGCGCGGTCAACGGGTATGATTTTTTGTCCCATTACTGTTCCGTCGGGGTTTTCGATAGTAAAGCCGTCACGTTTCTGCATTGAGTGAAATTTTGTGATGTTTTCTGCAGCGCGCTTTAAAATTTCTATAAATTTTTCGTCTATCTGATTAAATGCTTCTTCAATTTCTGCATCTGTAACTTGTAGGTTATTGATGCAGACACCGTCAAACTTTTTGGTGTAGTCGCAAAGTGCAAAGTCACCGAACTTCTTTACATTTTCGATGATTTCTGAAACTATTGCCGTAACATCCATTTTAGGCTCTACACGGGCAAAAATCTCATCGTTTGAAACTTCGCCGTATTTATATATTTTAATCATTTTTATCACCTGTTCGCTGAGTTTTTTCTGAATATCGGAAATCAGTTCCGATTTGAATTTATAGCTTGATTTGTTGGAAATCAGTCTTGCACTGATGGGTACGATTGTCTCAAAAACTTTTAAGTTGTTTTCTTTTAAGGTTGTAGCTGTTTCCACAATATCAACAATCACATCTGAAAGTCCCAAGATTGGTGCGATTTCGATTGAACCGTGAAGTTCAACCACATCAATGTCACGGCTTTTTGATGCGTAGTATTTCTTTGTTATATTTACAAACTTTGTAGCAACTCGCAATGTCTTGTCTGTGTTGTCACGAAAAGACTCTTTTGATGCTACTGCCATTCTGCATTTGCCAAGGTCTAGGTCCAAAAGCTCATACACATCGGGCTCGTACTCTAAAAGAATATCTTTACCTGCAACGCCGATATCGGCAGCACCTCTCTCTACATAGATAGCAACGTCCGAGGGCTTTACCCAGAAATAGCGTACTTTCTTTTCGGGGTTTTCAAAAATCAGTTTTCTGTTGTTTTCCTTAATTGAGGGGCAAGGGTAGCCTGCACGCTCAAACATATCGTAAACTTTTTCGCCAAGTCTTCCTTTGGGAAGGGCAATATTTATGTAGTCATTCATTGGATACACCTCTATTCAAAACGGAGAAGAGTTTTGTACTTTAACCCTTCGGGGACATTTGTTTCTGCCAATACTCTGTTTCCTTGTGATGTCAGAGCAGAAACGGTCTTTAAAACATTTGCCAGTTCGTCTTTTTCATCATATAAGAGCAAGATATCCGCATCGTACTCCGAGCGGTCTTCCATAAATCTTTCTAAAAAGTCAAGATACACCGCAAAGCCGATTGCTTTACTGCGTTTGTTCATTTTCTGCATCAAAAGGTCGTATCTTCCACCTGACAAAATAGCGGTGGGGATGCCTTTTATGTAGCCTTTGAAAACAATGCCGCTGTAATAATTCATATCGTTGACGATAGAAAAATCAAAGTGGATGTTTTTGTTTTCATCGAGAGTTTTTAAGATGTCAGCTATTGTAAATATCTCATCCAATGCTTCTTTTGAAGAATTGTCAAAGTTAATCACGGAGAGTTTTTCTTTTATTTCATCAGGTGAGCCACACACGTTTATGAGTGCACATAAAGTGTCTGCGTTTATGCCTTTTTCGGAACATACCGCACATAAGTCGTGGGTGTTTTTTTCGCTGATGTATTTTAAGATAAGCTTCTTTGAGTCGGCATCAACTTCTGAAAGCACTGAAGAAATAAGCCCCATGTGAGAAACATCAAGCACAAAATCAGAAGATATTGCACCGAGGCTTTTTGTAGCAAGTGTCAGCACTTCGCAAACATTGTAAATGCCAATCTCGCCGATACATTCAAGGCCTGTCTGCATAATTTCTTTGAATGAGTTGGTGTTTTTAGGCACTCTGTAAACATTTTCGTTGTAGTAGAGCTTCTGTACGGAATTTCCAGTGTCCATAGAGTTTTTGATAATAGACAGGGTAACGTCAGGCTTTAGTGCCATAAGTTTTCCGTTTGTATCGTTAAAGGTAATGACGCTGTCAGAAACTAAGAAGTCCTTATTTCTTACATATAAGTCATACTCTTCGAACTTGCTCATTTTAAACTGGGCATAGCCGTACTTTGTATATAATTCACGAAGAGCAAATATTACCTTTTCTTCTGCTCTCATATATTCTGTTTTAAGTTCCATTTTTTTCTTCACTCCAAATCTTAAAAAGTCGTAAAAATCCCGACTGTTATCAATAACGCTTTATCACTTTACCACTTTATCGCGATAAAGTCAAGAGTTTTTGAAAAGTTTTTATAGGTTTTTGAAAAAATACCATTAAATTCTACCATAAATCCCGATTTTTGTCAATGAAACAGCGCACATTTATCTTTGCACACAATTTCACATTTTTTTGTGTTAGATTATTTTTGAACCGGTTCAAAAGTCCATACAGAAAGGCGGAGATTATGAGAAAAAACAAAAAGAAAAAATTATCTGACTGTCTGGGCGAAATTTTATGTTTATCAGCATCGGGAGAAGACAGTGAATTCCTTATGGGGCTTGGCATTAAGCAAAAGGATTGCGACAATAAGATGCTCATTATGGCACGCCTTTTCACGAAAGCGTCATCAGGAGACATTTCTGCAATCAAGGAGGTTCGCTCCATTATGTCCGACACCGAAAATGTTGATGCAGGACTCATAAGAGAGATTATCGAGGCGGTGCGAAATGTCGGGTAGTGTCATAACATTTTCAGAAAAGCAAAAAGAAGTTATCTCACTTTTAAAGCACGGTGAACTCAAAAGAATCAATCTTTTGGAAGGTTCTGTCCGTTCGGGAAAAACATGGATAAGCCTTATCTTGTGGGCAATGTGGGTAGCGACTTGTCCCAAGAGTGCTAACTTTTTAATGGCGGCAAAAACCCTGACGGCTTTGGAGCGAAACAATTTAAATCTTCTTTCTGAACTTGTGGGTGCTGATAATTTCACATTTTCCGTTCAGTCAAAGAAAGGAAAACTTTTTGGGCGAACTGTGTATTTAGAGGGTGCAGGTGACATCCGTGCAGAAAACAAAATCCGAGGGTTGACGCTGACGGGAGCATATATTGACGAGTTGACGCTTGTTGATGAAGAGTTTTTTATAATGCTTCTTTCAAGGTTGTCAGAGCCTGATGCCAAGCTTTTTGCAACAACAAATCCCGATTCGCCCAATCATTGGCTTATGACTAACTATATTGAAAGGGCAGAGGCAGGGGAGCTTGATTTTTTAAGAATCAAATTTTTGATTGATGACAACCCTTATCTTTCTGACGAATATGTGAAGAGCCTTAAAAGTGAGTACACCGGAGTCTTTTATGAGCGATTTATAAAAGGCGAATGGAAAGCAGCAGAAGGTGTGGTTTATCCTGAATTTGCAAATAATCCTAAAGCTTATATTAAGCCACCTCCTGATGACATCAGCTTTGCCACGGTGGGTGTGGACTTCGGCGGCAACAAATCTGCTCACGCCTTTGTGTGTTTAGGGTTTACTAAAGGTTTTCGCGAGTGTTTTGTTTTAGACGAGTTCTACTTAAAAGAGCAGATTAGTCCCGAAAAGTTATCCGATGAGTTTGTGAAATTCCTAAAAAAGCAAAAAGCAAAGTACAAGGTATATGAAGCGTTCTGTGACAATGCAGAAACCACCCTTATACAGGGATTGAAGTGTGCGGTGGAAAGGGAACACCTTGCAGTTGATGTAAAGAAAGCACAAAAAACCAAAATTCTTGACCGTATAAGGTTTTTTAACACCATCATTTCTGCGAATAGATTTTTCGTATCTCCCCATTGCAAGAATGTGATTTCGGCTCTCATGAGTGCTTTATGGGATAAGGATAAACCCACAGATGTCCGTCTGGATGACGGCAGTCAGAATGTGGACTCACTGGATGCTTTGGAGTATGCCGCCGAAAACTATATGAAAGAAATGATAAGCGTATTAAAGATTTAAAAGGAGAAAAGTATGGTTAAAAAAATACTGAAAAACTTGGGCTATACGCCGTTGCCTGATGGATTGTCTATGCCTGTTGACCTGTGGAAATCCTGGTACGAGGGCAAGGTGAAATCCTTTCACGAATACCGACAGTACAACGGAAAAAGAGTGTTGCGAAGAACGAGAAAATCTCTTTCTATGGCAAAGCGTGTATGTGAAGACTGGGCAGATATGATTTTTAATGAAAAACTGCAGATAACTCTCCCTGATGAGCGACTGCAAAAGGAATTTGACAAGGTTTTAGCTGAAAACAACTTCAGGGTAAGCGCCAACAAGTTATTGGAACTGACCTTTGCTCTTGGTACAGGTGCATTTGTAGAGCATAAGACAAAGTCGGGAATTATGATTGACTACATAAAAGCAGATATGATTTACCCGTTGTCTTTTGTAAACGGCGAAATAACAGAATGTGCCTTTGCAAGTAAGATGATGGTGTCAGGAGAGCTTCACACATACTTAAACATTCATATAAAGGAAAATGGCAAGTATGTAGTGATAAACAAGCTTATCTGTGACCGCACCGAAAGGGAAGTAAAGTTGCCTGACGGAATTTGTGAAAAGTTTTACACCAATTCTGACATTCCGCTTTTCCAGATATTAACGCCCAATGTTGCAAACAATATTTCAACGGATAGTCCGTTAGGGATTTCAATTTTTGCCAACGCGATAGATGTTTTAGAGGGTATTGACTTAGTCTTTGACAGTTACCAGAATGAATACCGTTTAGGTAAAAAGAGAATTATCGTGCCGTTGACTATGGCGAAAATCGAAATGGAACAACAGGGCGACATCTTACCTGTATTTGATGACAACGATACAGAGTTCTATGCTATGTCAGGTGCTGATCCTGATAACTTCAATATCAGTGAAATCAATATGGACATCCGTGCAGATGCTCACGAAATAGGTTTACAGAGAGGTATTGATTTGTTATCTGATTTGTGCGGTTTTGGTTCAGGTAAATACAATTACTCAACGGGAAGAATTAAAACTGCTACACAGATTGTATCGGAGCAGTCGGATTTGTTCAGAAACTTAAAGAAACACGAACTCGTCACAGAGCGTGTAATAAGGAGCCTTGTTCGAAGTGTTCTTTATCTTTCGGGGGAAAACCCTGATACAGAAGTTATTATCAACTTCGACGATTCAATCATAGAAGATTCAGAAACGGTTGCAAACCGCGCGTTACTCGAAGTGCAGAACAATATCATTGATTCTGCAGAATATTTGTGTCGTGTATATAAAATGCCACGCCACATTGCAGAAGAAAAAGTGAAACTCATGAATCTTCAAACGCCTCAAAACGAGGTTTAAATATATCGCAATCCTTGGTGTAACAAAGGAAAATTCGGGACGCGCACCCCGTTATTGCGCGTAGGAAGGGATTTTATGAAAAGAGAATTTTTAACAGGCGAGTTAGGTTTATCAAAGGAAATTACAGACAAAATCATGGCGCAGTACGGCGAATCCGTTAATTCGCTGAAAGAAGAAAACAAGCGCTTAACAGAAGAAAACGAAGCTTTTTCACAAAAGGCGCAAGGTAAGTCGGATCGTAGCCATGTCGT
>JAZOSI010000111.1:0-4473 GCA_045657065.1 Congzhengia sp.
CCGTCTTTTTAAAGTAAGGAGAAAGAAAATGAAAGAATTATTAGCAGTTATTGCAAAAGCTTTGGTTGACGAACCCAACGCCGTAGAAGTTAGTGAGCGCGAAGGCGAACGCTCTATCGTTTTAGAACTTCGTGTAGCTGACGCTGATATGGGTAAGGTTATTGGAAAGCAAGGCAGAATTGCAAAATGCATCAGAACTGTTATGAAAGCAGCAGCAAGCCGTGAAAACAAGCATGTTGTTGTAGAAATAGTTCAATAAAAAAAGACACCTTTCGAGGTGTCTTTTTTTATTGAACTATCAATCTGACGCACCATACAGGCGTAGGGAATTTGGATGCAGAATCGGCAGTCTGAACCCGAAGGCGTACGGGGGTACGTCGAGAGGTGAAGAATGTTGATAATCAAAAATATAGATTAAAAGGCACTCCTTTCGGAGTGCCTTCATTTATCAAAACTTATTTTTGATGTTCTGCGCCAAATTCACACGCCTAACTTATATCTGCGAGGTCAAGGAAGTTATGTCCGTACTCTGCGATATAGTCTTTTCTCTCTTGGAGCTTATCTCCCAAGAGTACATCAAACATCTGCGCCGTCTTTTCCGCATCGTCATAAGTCACGCGGATAAGTCGTCTTGTTTCAGGGTTCATTGTGGTCTGCCACATCATTTCAGGTTCATTTTCACCAAGACCCTTTGAACGTTGGATTTTATATTTTTTTCCGCTTAATTTTTCTATGATCTCCTGTTTTTCCTGCTCGTTGAACGCAAAGAACGTGTCCTTGCCACAGGTAATTTCAAACAGGGGCGATTCTGCAATATATACTTTACCCTCTTTGATTAAAGTAGGCATCAAGACATAAATCATAGTGAGAATAAGCGTTCTTATCTGGTAACCGTCTACGTCAGCGTCGGTACAGATAATGACTTTGTTCCACTTTAAGTTATTGATGTCAAATGTGGTCATATCTTTTGTTGCGTGCTTTGATTTGATTTCTATTCCGCAACCCAAGACTCTTATCAGGTCTGTAATGATTTCACTCTTGAAAATTTTGGCATAATCTGCCTTCAGACAGTTTAATATCTTACCTCTTACGGGTATGATTGCCTGGAATTCAGCGTCTCTGCCCTTTTTACACGAACCTAACGCTGAGTCACCCTCAACGATATAGATTTCGCGTTTTTCTATATCTTTTGTACGGCAGTTGATAAATTTATTGATACGGTTTGTCATATCAACTGCACCCGTCAAGTTTTTCTTAACTGCGATACGGGTTTTTTCTGCACTTTCACGGCTACGCTTATTGATTAAAACCTGCTGCGCGATTTTTTCTGCCGCTTCTTTATTTTCAATAAAGTATATATCAAGCTGTGCCTTTAACACATCTGTCATGGCATCCTGAATAAACTTATTTGTTATTGATTTTTTTGTCTGATTTTCATAGCTCGTGATTGTAGAGAATGAATTTGAAACTAAAATCAAACTGTCCGCAATATCAACAAAGCTGATTTTTGACTCATTTTTATTATATTTGTTGGTCTGTTTTAAGTATTTATCCACAGATGCAACAAAGGCACTCTTTACTGCTCTGTCAGGTGAACCACCATGCTCAAGAAAACTTGAGTTGTGATAGTATTCTATCATATTTATCTCATTGTTAAAGCAAAAAGCAAAGCTCATCTTTACATTGTATTCGGGCTTGTCTTCACGGTCACGACCGCGCTTCTGTGTTTCAAAAGAATATATGGGGGTAAATGATTTTCCGTCTGCTATTTCTTCGATATAGTTGATTATGCCCTTGTCGTAGCAGTATTCATACATATCCCAGCCGTCAGAGGTCTGATTGTAAAGTACGAATTTCAACCCTGCATTTACTACCGCCTGCTTCTTTAAAACATCCTGAAAATATTCCAAAGAAATATTGATATCGGTAAAAACCTCTGTATCAGGACGCCATTTGATGGTTGTTCCTGTTTTTTTTCCTTTGGCTTCTTCTACCAACATATCGCCTACGGGGTTACCTTTTTCAAAGTGAACAGAATAACGCTTTCCGTCACGAAGTACGCACACATCCATATAAGAGGATGAATACTGTGTAGCACAGGTACCAAGACCATTAAGACCAAGGCTGTATTCATAGTTGTTGCCTGTGTCGTTGTTGTACTTGCCGCCGGCGTACATTTCACAGAATACAAGCTCCCAGTTGTAACGACCTTCCTTTTCGTTGTAACCCATAGGAATACCGCGACCGTGGTCCTTGACTTCGATGGATTTATCTGCAAATCTTGTGATTTCTATTTCTTTACCGTGGCCTTCTCTGGCTTCGTCTATAGAGTTTGACAAAATTTCAAAAAACGAGTGCTGGCAACCGTCTATACCGTCGGAGCCGAAGATTACGCCCGGACGTTTTCTGACACGGTCTGCACCCTTTAATGATGATATACTCTGGTCATCATACTTTTTCATCTTGTCGTTCCTTTCTTACTGAAATTAACTAAAAGGCGCCGATGTTCCCGCGCCTTTTAGTGTTCACTCGTTAAGGGATAGGAAAAAACGATTCAGAATGAACAAACCGAGCCCGAAGGGGTGTGACCCGAAGTCGTACATAGGTACGACGAGAGGTGAGGTTTGTTTATAGCAAAAAGGCTTAATTTGAGAAAAATCTCGTGTAGGAGATTTTTCAACCATCTTATTGCAATTTAAAATATTTACAACATTCTTTATCGACTACTTATTTGCCTTTTTGCGTTCTGGACGTTTTTTACATTCCGATTTTATGATTGGCTGTAGTTGGGAGCTTCCTTTGTGATATTGATATCGTGGGGATGGCTCTCAATTAAACCTGCTGATGTAATTTTTATAAATTTACCTTTTTCTTTTAAGTCTTCAACTGTGGGTGTTCCGCAGTAACCCATACCAGCACGAAGTCCGCCCATAAGCTGATAGATTGTGTCAGCAACAAGACCTTTGTAAGGCACACGGCCTTCTACGCCTTCGGGAACGAGCTTTTTGGTATTTGTCTGGAAGTAACGGTCTTTTGAACCTACTTCCATAGCAGCCATTGAACCCATACCGCGGTATACTTTAAACTTTCTGCCCTGATAAATCTGCTCTTCGCCGGGGCTTTCTTCACAACCTGCTAACAAGCTACCAACCATAATAACATTAGCGCCTGCAGCGATAGCTTTCGGTAAATCGCCTGAATATTTAATACCGCCGTCAGCGATAACGGGAATGTTGTGTTTTTTCGCAACTTCGTAAACATCAGAAATTGCTGTAATCTGAGGTACACCGATACCTGCTACAACTCGTGTTGTACAGATAGAACCGGGGCCGATACCAACTTTGATAGCGTCTGCGCCTGCTTTGATCAGGTCCGCAGCAGCTTCCCCTGTTGCGATGTTACCTGCGATTAAAGAAATATGAGGGAATGTCTTTTTAACTAATTTTACTGCTTCTAAAATGTTCTTACTGTGACCGTGAGCAGAGTCAAGTACAAAAGCATCAACCTGAGCATCAGCTAAAGCAGTAGCTCTTTCTAAAATATCTTTTGTAACGCCAATAGCTGCAGCAACCAAAAGTCTTCCGTTTGCATCTTTTGCGGCGTTGGGGTATTTTACGCTTTTTTCAATATCTTTGATTGTGATAAGGCCTTTTAAGGCACCGTTACCGTCTACGATAGGAAGCTTTTCAATCTTGTGGTGACGAAGAATCTGCTGTGCTTCATCAAGTGTTGTGCCCTCGGGAGCAACGATTAAGTTTTCCTTGGTCATAACTTCGCCGATTTTTCTTGAAAAATCTTCTTCAAAGCGAAGGTCACGGTTTGTTATGATACCTACGAGTTTTCCATCTTCACAGATCGGCACGCCTGAGATTTTGTATTTTCCCATGAGTTTGTCTGCTTCTTCCAATGTGTGGTCAGGTGAAAGATAGAACGGGTCTGTAATGATACCGTGTTCTGAACGTTTAACCTTGTCAACTTCAGTCGCCTGTGCTTCGATAGTCATATTCTTATGAATAACACCAATACCGCCTTCTCTTGCTACTGCAATAGCCATAGCTGATTCTGTAACTGTGTCCATTGCCGCACTCATCAAAGGAATATTCAATGTGATATTCTTTGTAAGCTGTGTTTTTAAGTTAATCATGTCAGGTGTAACTTCTGATTTCTGGGGTACTAACAATACATCGTCAAATGTAAGTCCCTCTTTAATTACTTTGCTCATCTTTTTTCCCCTTCCTTGTGGTTTGATATGTAAATTTATTGCATTTTATTTATTTTTATTAGTATAACAAATTTTCGACACAAAATCAAGGGAAAATCTCCTGAAATTTAAAATTAAAGTAAATGTAATTCAATCTTCACATTTGTATGGTATTATATAATAGTACAATGCTATAAGTGTGAGGTGACGTCTGTGGAACTTTTATCTCCTGCGGGAAATATTGAATCTTTGCGCGCGGCTGTCCTTTCAGG
>JAZOSI010000112.1:0-3299 GCA_045657065.1 Congzhengia sp.
AGCGAGAGGTGAAGTTTGTTCAAAACACAAGGCAATAAAAAAGAAGAAATTCGCATATTTGCGAATTTCTTCAATAAAAATTTGTAATTTTGCCTTGTGTGGTCTGTGCATTTTGCTACAGCTCTTTTTATTTTCTTTTTATGGTGTCAAACCTATAACCTTCTGATTTAAAATGCTCTATAATGTCAGGCAACGCGTCTGCAGTAGCTTTCTTTGCGCCTGCATCGTGCATCAGCATAACCAAAGATGTTCCGGATACTTTTTCGGAAGACCTTTTTGCTCTTGAAATCAAATCAGAGGCAATGGGGTTTGTGGACTCAGAGTCGCCGTTAAGACAGTTCCAGTTGCAGTAGGGAATCTGGTTTTGTGCAAGCATTTCTTTGAACTCTTCTTTTTGTCCGTTAAAAGCGCCACCGGGGAAACGAAGTACACCTGCGTAAGCTGATTCGCCTGCTGCAGAAACTATGATATCCCGTGTTTTATTTATTTCTTCAAGCAATGCTTCGGGTGATGAGTACAGATAATCATAATTATGTGAGTATGTGTGATTTGCAATGGCATGACCTTCAGCGCCTATTCTTTCGAGAATTTTCGGATACTTTTCTGCCTGATAACCTACCACAAAGAAAGTAGCTTTGATACGGTATTTTTTTAAAATATCCAAAATTTTAGGCGTAACATTAGGCGACGGGCCGTCATCGAATGTCAAGTATATTACCTTGTCATTTGCTTTTGGCGGATAAATCGAAAAATAATCAGAAGTCGGTGTACCGTCGGGAGCAACGCAGGGGCGCAACTCTCTTACGGGGTATTCTACCAAAACTTCTTCGTACTTATCTCCGCGGATAGAACGGTTATATTTTGTGCAGGAGTGAAGAGTAAAAGCAAAAAGGATAATAAGCACAAAAACACACAGAGAATAAAGCGTGTTTTTGTTTGGCGTAAAACGATATTTCTTGCCGTTAATTCTTATTATCATATCAATCACTCCTTTCTAATTTACATTATACAATATAATTGTTACATAATAATTAAGAAAATATAATTTTTTTCAAAAATAGGTAATATGATATAAAAAAACTCATAGGAGTGAGAAAATGAAAAAAATTATATGTTTGATGCTGACGGCAGTTTTACTTACGGGTTGCGGTGCAAAGAGCGTATTTAAAACGGAAATTACAGAAGTAAGCGTTATGGCAAACGGCGAAAACCAAAAGTACGGCTGGGGTTTAAAGAAAAACAAATACGCCCCTCCTGAAGTGCCCACGCAAATAACAGAACTTATAAAAAAGTACGGCGGAATTTACAAAAGTGACGAAGAAAAAACGCTTTACCTTACCTTTGACGAAGGCTATGAAAACGGCTATACGGCAAAAATTTTAGATGTATTAAAAGACAACAAAGTCCCTGCCGCATTCTTTGTAACGGGACCATACATAAAAAATGAAAAAGAACTTATCAAAAGAATGACTGACGAGGGACACATAGTTGGAAACCACACAGTTAACCACCCGAGCCTGCCTGATGTTAGTGATGAAAAAATCAAAGAAGAATTACAAGAACTTTCTAAAATGTATTATGACTTAACAAAAAAAGAAATGAAATTTTTCCGTCCACCAATGGGCGAGTATTCAGAAAGAACTTTAAAAGTCACCAATGATTTGGGCTATACCAATGTATTCTGGAGTTTTGCCTACCGCGACTGGGAAACAAACAACCAGAAAGGCACAGGCTATGCTTACAGTCAGATTATGGACGGAGTGCACGATGGGGCAATTTTACTTTTGCACGCCGTATCAAAGGACAATGCAGAAATCCTTGACAAAGTGATAAAAGATTTAAAAAGTGCGGGATATACATTTAAATCTCTTTCAGATTTTCCGAAAAATTAGATTATGAAAAACATTCATTCGGTCAATAATAAATTTGTATGACCGAAAGGAGTGAAAAAGTGAAAACGAGAAAAAAACTTGCCGCAATTTTGTGTGTGGGTGTAATTACTGCCATATCTTTATTTATTGAGTGTGATGTTTATTTTCCTGATAACATAAAAGTTTACGAGGGGAAAGAACCCCACATACCAAAAGGCATTTCATATACTATGGAAACATCGGGTACAGCCACGGCCTACGGCGATTATAATGCGACGATAAAACTTTTCGGACTTATTCCCGTAAAGGAAGTAAATGTTACAGTATCGCCTGAATTAACACTTGCTCCAGGCGGAAAAGCAGTGGGAATAAAAATGTTTACCAAAGGACTTATTTGCGTAGGATGCGAAAAAATCGAAGATGTAAACGGTGTAAAATACGATACGGGAAAAAGCCTTGATATAAAAAGTGGAGACATCATACTTACAGCAGACGGCAAAGAACTTCATACCATAGAAGAGTTTGGTGAACTTGTTTCTTCATCACAAGGAAAGCCGATTGTAATTTCAGTTTTAAGAGATGGAAAAAAAGACACAAAAACATTAACACCTATAAAAACTTCCAACGGCTATAAGCTCGGTCTGTGGGTGCGTGACAGTACTGCTGGAATAGGAACAGTTACTTTTGTTGATAAAGATACAAACCAATACGGAGCATTAGGCCACCCTATTACTGATGTTGATACAGGCGAGCTTATGCCTGTTGATAAAGGCAGTATCACATTGGCGGAAATCGTAGATGTAAAAAAGGGAAGCCGCGGAAACCCAGGAGAACTTTACGGATTATTTGATGCTACTGGAACTGATATCGGAACGATAGAGAATAATACTCGTCAGGGTATATTTGGCAGGACATTTGCATCAACTAATATTACCCGAAATGAAGAAATTCCCATAGCATTAAAATCAGAAATCAAAACAGGGGAAGCCGAAATCTATGCAAATGTAGACGGCGAAAAAATAGAAAAATTCAAAGTCCAGATACAAAAAATCATACGATACGCCCCTGATGATAAGAATATGATAATCAAAATCACTGACCAAAGGTTATTAGACATCACGGGCGGAATAGTGCAGGGAATGAGCGGCAGCCCTATCGTTCAGAATGGAAAGTTAGTCGGCGCTGTCACTCATGTGTTTATCAATGACCCCACGCGGGGGTACGGGATTTTTATAAAAAATATGCTTGAAAATGAATATAAAACGCTCACCTTTAATTAAAGGTGTTCGTTTTATATTTATCGAGGTGCTGGTATGCAGTCTCAAATATTGTCATACATCAAAGCATATCTATTTTTTGCAATTGCGATATTTGTGCGGAGAAAGTCCTGTCTGTTCGTAAAATTTATTGAAAAATCTCGTTCTGTTT
>JAZOSI010000113.1:0-6608 GCA_045657065.1 Congzhengia sp.
CCGACTTCATCCAGATTATACAGTCTTTATATGTATAACAAAAGAGGTGTTATAAATGCAACTTATAAAAAAAGAAAAAGAAGTATATGAATTTATAAAAGAACAGATAGAAACAGAGGGCTATCCGCCATCTGTCCGTGAAATCTGTACGGCGGTAGGACTTTCTTCGCCATCTACTGTGCAAAGATATATAAACAGTTTGGAAGAAAAGGGATTTATAGTAAAAGGCGGCTCTAAAAAGCGCGCCATAACCCTGCCAAAACAGGAAAATGAAGTAGAAGTTTTGCCTGTTCCTGTTGTTGGAACAGTTGCTGCAGGTCAGCCGATTTTAGCAGAAGAGAACATCACAGAATATTTCCCGATTCCTATGAGCTATGCAAAAAACACTGATATGTTTATGCTCAAAGTCCGTGGCGACAGCATGATAAATGCAGGTATTTTAGACGGTGACTTTGTAATAGTAGAAAGCACGGAAATCGCAAGAAATGGCGAAATTGTAGTTGCACTTTTAGAAGACAGTGCGACTGTTAAGACCTTTTACCGAGAGCGTGACCATATAAGATTACAACCCGAAAACGACGCATTAGAACCTATAATTTCAAAAGATGTGAAAATTTTAGGCAAAGTATCAGGCGTATTTAGAAAGTATTAGAGGTGCGATATGGATATAAATAAAATCATAAACGATAAAAAGGAAGAACTGATTAAAGTACGCCGCGAACTTCACGCATTGGCAGAGCTTTCTCATCAGGAGTTCAAAACCGCAGAATATGTGGAGAATTACCTGAAAAATTCAGGATTAACCACAGAAAGAGTGTATAACACAGGAGTAATATCATACCTCGATTGTGGGGCAGATGAAACGCTTCTTTTGCGTGCCGATATGGACGCTCTTCCTATGGAGAGTGGAGTTATGCACGCTTGTGGACACGACGCCCATATGGCGGTTTTGCTTGTTTGCGCCAAAACCTTAGTTGAAAATAAAGAAAAATTGAAGAAGAATATCCTTTTGGTGTTCCAGCCTGCAGAAGAAACTACGGGTGGAGCAGAGTCTATAATCGCCACGGGTATTTTAGAAAAATACAATGTGACTGAGGCTCTTGGACTTCATGTTATGAATGATGTTGAAGTGGGAAAAATAATGATAAAACCGGGCGCTTTAATGGCAAGCCCTGACGATTTCAGTATTAAAATCACGGGCCGCGGTGGTCACGGTGCACATCCTGAAAAGGCAAAAGACCCCATTCCTACTGCAGGCAAACTCGTAGAAAAGTTAAACAAGATCACTCTCAAAAAAATTAAATCAGGTGAAAAACAGGTAGTGCAGGTTTGCACCATCAATGCAGGCACATCCAATAATGTAATCCCTGATTGCGTACATATAAGCGGAACTGCACGTACATTCAACGAAGAAGTAAGAGAAAAAATCCCCGAAATGATGGACAAAATCATACAAAAAGAATGTGAAAATAGTGAGCTTTCATACGAATTTTCTTTTAATTTCCGTTACCCGCCTCTTATAAACGATAAGGAAATGGCAAAAACCTTGCAGAAAACAGTAGAGAGCACAATGGGCGACATCGTTATAAACTGGAAGGGCCCTGTTATGCTTGGTGACGACTTTGCCTATTTTGCAAAAGAAGTTCCGTCTGTTTATTTTTATCTTGGCACCGGTAATGAAGAAAAAAATATTAAAATGTCACTCCACAGTGAAGATTTTTCTATTGACGAAAACGGCTTAACAGTGGGTTTGGGCGTATATCTTTCATATATTTTTAATGCTTTTTAAAAAAAATAATTTTTTTCTTGACAAGGTATAAAAGTTATAGTATAATACTACTTGTCGCTGAGACGACGAAGAATATGTGGGCGCATAGCTCAGCTGGGAGAGCATCTGCCTTACAAGCAGAGGGTCACAGGTTCGAGCCCTGTTGTGCCCACCATATTTCTTTTTATGGCTCGGTAGTTCAGTTGGTTAGAATGCCAGCCTGTCACGCTGGAGGTCGTGGGTTCGAGCCCCATCCGAGTCGCCATACGCCTCTGTAGCTCAGTCGGTAGAGCAGGGGACTGAAAATCCCCGTGTCGGTGGTTCGATTCCGCCCGGAGGCACCACAGACATAAAACTTAATATTTGCGGGAGTGGCTCAGTGGTAGAGCGTCACCTTGCCAAGGTGAACGTCGCGAGTTCGAATCTCGTCTTCCGCTCCATATCGGAACAAGCTGGACTTGTTCCGATTTTTTTATACAAAATTTTACAAAAAACTATTGACAAAGTCACTTTAGCATAGTAAAATGGTAAAGTAAATTAATATTGCGTTAAGTGAAGGTTGCAGGAAACAAGGCTAAAGCCTTACCGAAGGAGTAACGCTCTCAGGTACAAAAGACTGCAAACGGATAACATTCTGGAGAAACTCGCGTGTGGCGAGTGCCGAAGGTGCAAAGCGAATCATCGCTAATCTCTCAGGCAAAAGGACAGAAAATATTAAATGACACACTAGTGTTATGTTTCCTTTTGCATTGCATTTTCGCAATGCTTTTTTCTTTGCTTAATTTAATGTTAAATCGAATTTTAGGAGGCAAACAAAACAATGGAAAACTTTTTAGCAATGGTTGAAAAAATTAATTCAACCGTAAACGGTTGGGTATGGGGTCCTGTGATGCTCGTATTCTTGGTTGGTACAGGTATTCTTATTACATGTGGACTCAAATTCTTCCAGTTATCAAAAATTAAATACTGGATGAAAAACACATTTGGCGTTATGTTCAAAAAGAGCGAAAAAGACACAAGCGGAAAAACAATCACACCTTTCCAGGCTATTTGTACAGCTTTGGGCGGTACAGTAGGTGTTGGTAACGTTGTAGGTGTTACAACAGCTATCGTAGCGGGTGGTCCCGGTGCTATTTTCTGGATGTGGATTGCAGCGTTCTTTGGTATGATGACAAAGTACGCAGAAATCGTTTTAGGTATTTTCTACCGTAAAAAAACTGCTGACGGCGAATGGCTCGGCGGTGCTATGGTTTATTTAAAAGAAGGTTTTTCAGGCAAAAAAGGTCTTAAAATCCTTGGTACAGTATTAGGTATTCTCTTTGCAGTTTTCTGTATTTTAGCATCATTTGGTATTGGTAATATGAGCCAGATCAACACAATCGCTGCAAACTTTGAACAGACATTCAGCATCCCTGTAGTTGTTACAGGTGTTATTCTGATGGCTTTAATGGCATTTATGGCTTTAGGTGGTTTAAAGAGAGTTGCTTCTTTCACAGAATTACTCGTTCCTTTTATGTCTATCTTCTACATCATTGGTGCAGTAGTTATCGTAGCTCTTAATATTGACCAGGTAGGCGGTGCTTTTGTAGCAATCTTCAAAGGTGCTTTCGGTTTGAACGCTGTTGCCGGTGGTGCTGTTGGTACAGCAATTATGTTAGCGGCACAGAAGGGTATTGCTCGTGGTGTATTCTCAAACGAAGCAGGTCTTGGTTCATCAGCACTTGTTCATTCTTCAGCAAATGTTAAAGAACCTGTAAAACAGGGTGTATGGGGCGTATTCGAAGTATTTGTTGATACAATCGTTATCTGTAGTTTAACAGCTTTGGTTATCCTTACATCAGGTGTAATCGATCTTTCTTCAGGTCTTGTTGCAGAAGCATTCAGCAATGATGCTGCATCTGTATTAGTAACAAAAGCATTCCAAAATACATTTGGTGTTGCAGGCGGATGGTTCGCTACAATCGCAATCTTCTTCTTTGCAATTTCAACAGTTATCGGATGGTTTATCTACGGTTCAAAATCCTGTGAATTCCTTTTCGGTAAAACAGCAACAGATGTATACAGATCAATCTTTATCAGTATGGTTATGGTTGGTGCAACAATGAATCTCTCGCTTGCTTGGGATATCTCAGATACATTCAACGGTCTTATGGCAATCCCCAACTTGATTGGTGTATTAGCTCTTGCGGGTACAGTATTTAAAATCACAAAGAACTTCTTTGTAAGAAAGAACGGCGCAGATATCAAACCTATGCTTTCAGCTTATGATGACATTCAGGCTGAAATGGAAGCAAAAGAAGACTAATCCCTATATGAAAATAAAAAAAGAACCCATCAGGGTTCTTTTTTTATTTGAAAAAAATATTGCAAAGAATAACACTTGCTATAATGCCTACCGCATCTGCCACTAACGCCGCAAAAACGGTGTAGCGTATATTTTTAACTTTTGTTGCACCAAAATATACAGCAATGGCATAAAATGTAGTCTCAGAAGAGCCGAGCATCACAGACGCAAGACGCCCAGAATGAGAGTCTACACCCGATGCTTCAAATATGCTTTTGATTATTGCGATTGCGCCTGAACCGGAAACGGGCTTCAAAAGGGCTAACGGAAGAACATCTGCAGGAAAATGAAAAAAAGAAAGAACCGGCGAAAGAGCTCCGGACAGAAATTCAAGAAT
This sequence comes from Congzhengia sp., assembly GCA_045657065.1. Taxonomy (GTDB): domain Bacteria; phylum Bacillota; class Clostridia; order UBA1381; family UBA9506; genus Congzhengia. Next base: position 4,450 of record JAZOSI010000113.1, read on the forward strand.
TCCTGATGCCCGCATCATAGAAACAGCAACAACAAGTCCAACCAGAGCAGGAAGAATATTAAAACAGGAAACAGCGCCTCGCTTGGCACCTTTTAAAAAAGCATCAAAAACATTTACTTTTTTAAAAATTCCGAAACCTAAAATTCCGATTATAATAGCAGGAAATATAAATGCGCTCATATAATTTTTCTCCTTGTACAAAGCTTTGCACATATAATACCTGAAGAGACAGACAGAATTGATGCAATCCACACAGGCACCATAATTTCAAAGGGTGCAGATGAGTTAAACGATGCTCTTAATGTAAGAAGAGTAGTGGGTATTAAAGTAATTGATGCAGTGTTTATCACTACAAACATACACATTTCATCGGATGCAGTGTCGGATAGATGGTTTCTGGTTTCTAATTTTTCCATAGCAGAAATGCCAAGAGGTGTTGCAGCATTGGAAAGTCCCAAGAGATTTGCAGTAATACTCATAGATATAGCACCTGCAATTTCAGAATTTCTGCATGCATTGGGGAATATAATACGAATAATGGGATAAAGAAGTTTTTGTATTTTTTTACTAAGTCCCGAAGTTTGCGCTATTTCCAACAATCCTGTCCACAGACACATCATACCCAGAAGAGAAATTATGAGAGTTACAGCGCTTTCACAACCGTCAAAAACGCTTTTTGTAACTGTATCTACATCCCCTGTAAAAAACGAAAAAACATAAGAAATTATAATCATAAATACCCAGATATAATTCATACAGCACCTCCGGTATAAGAATATTCGCACGCCTTTAAAAATATACTTTAAAAAATATTGATTTTTCCGAAATATAGGAGTATAATAATAGGGTAAAACATTTATTCTAAAATAAAGGAGATGAGCTTATGGAAACCAATAAACCTAAACCCCGAAGTCGCGAAACAGCGGATATCTGTAAGCTTTTCTGTCTTTTTATCTGATTTTTTTGCTTTCAGATTTCCCCTGTTTCATTTCGGAAACAATTTTATAAAGGGGGAGAACTATGGACATCTTAGAAAACATCATTGAAACTAAAACAGAAGATGTATTGGAATTAATCCAGAGTGACCGCTATGCTGCTGCCCGTTCTATTTTGATTGATATGAACGAAGTTGATATCGGTCTTCTTTTTGATGAAATACCCGAGGAAAAAATGCTCAGGGTATTTAGAATGCTGCCCAAAGATTTAGCGGCAGAAACTTTTGCATATATGGGTTCGGAACAGCAACAGTTTTTGATTGAAAAAATGACCGAACGAGAAATCGTAAACATTGTCGACGAAATGTTTATGGATGATACGGTTGACTTTCTTGAAGAAATGCCTGCAACCATTGTAAAAAAGGTTTTAAAGGTTACAGATCCTGAAACCAGAAAAACAATCAATCAGCTTTTGCAGTACCCTGAAGACTCTGCAGGCTCTATTATGACAACAGAGTTTGTTGACTTGAAAAAGGAAATGACCGTACGAGATGCAATCCGTCGTATCCGTGCAACAGGCGTTGATAAAGAAACTATCAATACCTGTTATGTTACGGACGACAAACGCCACCTTGACGGCACCATTTCTATCAGAAAACTGATTTTAAGTGATTCTGATGAAGTGATAGAAAACATTATGTCTACAGACACCATATATGTTTACACTCACGATGATCAGGAAACCAGTGCAAACTATATTAAAAAATACGACCTTTTATCTTTGCCTGTTGTTGATGCAGAGAACAGACTCGTAGGTATTATTACTATCGACGATATCGTGGACGTCATTGAACAGGAAACTACAGAAGATATCGAAATGATGGCTGGTATGACACCGTCTGATAAATCATACACAGATGAAGGTGTAACAGAAACATTCAAAAAAAGAATTTTCTGGCTTTTGCTTCTGATGATTTCTGCTACATTCACAAGCGGTATTCTTTCAACTTTTGAAAGTTCTTTAGCAGTATATCCTGCACTTGTTGCATTCATACCGATGCTGATGGGTACTGCAGGTAATGCAGGCGGACAGTCATCAGTTGCAGTTATTCGTAGCCTTGCACTTGATGAAATTGAATTCAAAGACATTTTTAAAATCGCATGGAAAGAAGCTCGTGTTGCAGCTTTTTGCGGCGCAGTTATGGCTATTGTCTGCTTCCTTAA
>JAZOSI010000114.1:0-13965 GCA_045657065.1 Congzhengia sp.
ACCTTTTCTGACTCCAAAATTGTAAATCTCACGATGAAATTTTCTTTAAAATCTCCGTAGTAAAGTGTATTTCCGTCGCGGAGAAGGGGTTTTTCGCGGTATAATAAAACTTCTCTTTCTGTAACTGCTGACATTTTATTCCTCCTGATGTTATTCTTTTTCTAATTCTGCCAATGCTTTAGCATCCACATCGTCGTCTGATTTGTGTGAGCGTTGGGCGTTCTTTATGATAACGATATCGTCAACTTTAAAATCGTTGACTACTGTATCTTCAGAATCCATTTTAACTGAAACAAGACCCTTCAATAACTGGGATGCAATAACAGTTCCGCGTCCCATAGGTGTTTCTACCAAAGCGCCAACATTGGGTGCTTTTTCAAGGAGCGCTTCGTATGCGTCCTGCTCGTACTTAAGACAACACATAAGCCGTCCGCAAGTGCCTGAAATTTTTGTGGGGTTTAGGGACAATGACTGTTCCTTTGCCATTTTGATAGACACAGGCTCAAAGTCTCCCAAAAACTGCGAACAGCAAAGGGGTCTGCCGCAAATACCAAGACCGCTCAGAAGCTTTGCCTCGTCACGAACGCCAATCTGACGGAGTTCGATTCTTGTTCTGAATACTGCTGCCAAATCTTTTACAAGCTGACGGAAGTCAACTCTGCCGTCTGCAGTAAAGTAAAACAGCACCTTGCTTCTGTCAAATGTGTATTCCACATCCACGAGATTCATCTCGAGGTTGTTGTCTGCTATTTTTTCAAGACAGATAGAATATGCATCTTTTGCTTTTTTCTTGTTTTCTTCTGCCTGACGGATATCTGCATCTGTGGCTTTTCTCAAGATGCTTTTTATCGGCATATTAAATTCTTGTTCGTCTATTTCCTTGCTTGACAGCACTACCGTACCGAACTCTACGCCACGCGTAGTTTCCACGATAACTCCGTCACCGGCAACAACCCCTGTATCTTCAGGGTTGAAATAGTATATTTTACCTACGGGCCTGAATCTGATGCCCACTACCTTCGTCATGGAAGTCCTCCCATATACGCATCACGGCTTCTGATACCGTTGCGTTAAAATTTAAATTTTGGTTTAGTTTGACCGTAAGGTCGCACAGTTTATCAAAAGCTGAAATCAGCCTTGCTTTCGGAATGTTTTCAGTAAATACCCTGATGTCAGAGAGCCTGTCGATAAAAACAACGGAATTTTCAAGACCTGTCTTTACCATCACGCAATCTCTTAAAAATGTGAGAACATAGCGGATTATTTCTGATATGTTTTCTTTTTCTTCTGTCAAAAATTCCACAGTTTCGCGTACATTTATGGCGCCTTTTGAAAGGGACATAAAAGCATCTATGGTTTTTTTGATTTTTTCGCATTTTTCGGGGTTTTTGAGCAACTCCTGTGCCATACCGGGGCTACCCTGGGACAGGCGGGCAAAAACTTCTGCTGTATCGTTGCTTGCGCCAAGGGACAGAAGCTGTTCTTTTACTGTTTCTTCGGGCAGGGGAAAAAATGTCACAACCTGACTTCTTGACAGAACAGTCGGCAAAAGCTTTTCCTTTGCTGTTACACAAATTATAAAAGTCACATAAGACGGAGGCTCTTCCAAAACTTTCAAAAGAGCGTTCTGAGAAGCCACATTTAAGTCGTCTGCAGAATCAATCACAAACACTTTTCTGCGTGCAACTCTCGGCTTTATATAAGCTTCACCTATTATCTGTTCACGCACATCATCTATACTGAAAGAGCTTTCGTTTTTTGCTTTTTTCAGATAAATGATATCCGGCAAAACCCCTGTTTCTGCCTGACGACAGGTGTCACATTCGCCACAGGGCACATCGCTCCCCTGACAGACTAAGCCTTGTGCAAAAATTTTGGCACACAAAGATTTACCCACACCGGATGCTCCTTCAAAAATGTAGGCATTTCCTATTCTGTCTTGCGCGATAGCGTGAATTAAGCTTTTTTTAATGGTGTCGTGTCCTGATAAATCGCTGAATTTCATCAGATTTTTTCAAATCTTTCTACATCAATTACAAAGATTGTAGCGCCACCCACTTCGATTTCTGCAGGGAATGACATATAACCTGCTGCAGCACCGATATAGGGTTCTGCGGAGAACACAACCTGTTTGCGCTTTGCACTGAATTTTGAAATAATGTCTACAACCTTCTGTACATTTTCTTCTTCAGTACCAACTAAAAGGGTAACGTTACCAACACGCAGGAAACCGCCTGTTGAAGCCATTTTTGTAACAGAAAATCCTTCTTTATTAAGTTCCTTCATCACAACGTTCGCGTCGTCGTTGCTTACAATAGCAAATACAAGTTTCATTATGTTAGTCCTCCTTTAAATGTTTTGTAGATGTCAATTATAAATTCGCCCAGATTTTTTGTGGCATCAGGCTTTGCCAGGAATCTTGCGTTATCCCTTAAGCGTTCCATGATATGGGGAAAATGCATTAGAAGATAAATGGCTTCATCTGCAGGGTGGGTGTCGCTTAATGATATTGCCACGCCGTGATTTAACATAAATTCCATATTTCTGTCTTCCTGCCCCGGAATGGGGTTTGTAAGTATAAGCGGAAGATTTTTAGCTAAAGCTTCTGATGTTGAGAGCCCTCCGGGTTTGGTGATTATACAATCACTTGCATCCATCAATTCATCCACATTGTCGACAAAGCCGTGAGCAATGACTTTTTTGTCGGTTTTGATTCTCTGGATGCTTGATTTGAGCCTCTTACTCTTGCCGCAAACTGCAATAATCTGAATATCCTCGGGGAGTTTACCCAGCTGCTTTACTATGTTTGTTGCAGCATTGCCAAAACCCATAGAACCCATCATTACAAGCACTGTGAATCTATCATCAAGTTTGAGTTTTTTGCGGATTTCATTTTTATTGCCTTTTTGTGAGAATTTCGGATGAACAGGAATTCCCAAAGGCAGTACATTTTTGTCTGTTCCCAGTTTTTTGATAGCCTGATATGACAGAAACTCCGATGCGGTAATGTAATAGTCTGACTTTGTCTGCTCCCACCATGGGTGCACGGTGTAGTCTGTGACGATTGATATAATTTTAGCACCTATGGGGTGTTTTTTTGCTATTTTGTTGAGTATTATCGTGGCAAAACAGTGGGTTGACACGATAATATCAGGCTTGTATTCGTCTAAATATTTTTTCAGTTGTTTTTTGAATACACTTGACAGAAGCTTAATAGCGGAATAGTCCTCGTCTTCTGTTTTTGCATCAAGGATGTTGTAGAATGAGCCGTAAATCTTGGGAAAAAATGTAGTAGAAAGAATATATCCTTTTGAAATCATATCTTTTACTATGTTGTTTACATTTTCTGCAACATCTAAAACACGACATTCTACATCGCTATATTCTGAAAAATATTCGCGTATTGCTTTTGCTGCCTGATGGTGGCCTCCACCCGTGGGAACTGATAAAAACAGAATTTTCATAGAATTACCTCGAATTAAAACAGTCCGGGAATGTTGAGTCCTCCTGTTAAAGCGCTCATATTTTCTTCGGCTGCTGCTTCAATCTGACGGATAGCGTCATTTACTGCAACTGTAACTAAATCTTCTAACATTTCTGTATCGTCAGGATCAACGATTTCAGGTGCGATGGTAAGTTTTATGATTTCTTTTGTGCCTTTCATTGAAACCTTTACTTTTCCGCCGCCTGCAGATGTTTCTATAACTTTTTCTTCAAGTTCTGCCTGCATACGGGTCATTTCTTCCTGCATAGCCTGAACCTGACGCATTGCTGTGTTCATTTTGTGGTTTCCGCCACCTGTAAATTTATTTCCTTTTGCCATGATTTATTCCTCCGGTCAGATAAATTGAATTTCTGAATGTCTTTTGCTTAATTCTTCAAGTTTTTTTAACGGGTCTTCGGGTTCTTCGCCGATTTCTTTGGGCGTTACGCAGGCAACCTCTACTGTTTCTCCTGTAACGGCAAGAACCGCCGATTTGATGAGCTCGATGTTAGTTGGTTTTGCCACTACGCTTTTAGAAAGTGCGGCATTTTCGCCGAATACCACGCAGAATCTGCCGTTTACCATTTTGGCACTAACCAGTGCAAGATGGGGATAAATCGGCATTCCGCCATGAGTTTTTATATGGTTTATAATTTCGGGCCAACGGGAAGCAATGTCACCGGATGCTACCTTATCTGCAGGTGCATCAGCCTTTGTTTCAGGTGCTTTTTCGGCAGGTTCTGCCTTTTTTTCTTCCTGTTTGGGTTTCTTTATTTCTTCTTTTGGTGGTTCTTTCTTTTCGGCGGGTTTCGCATCATTAACTGTGAAATCGCCTTTCGCAAGTTTTTCTTCTAAAACCGCAATTCTGTCAAGAAGTGCAACTTGTGTATCCTGAGTTTCAGGCTCGCACATTTTAACCACTGCCATCTCATAAACCGTTCTTGAAAAGCTTGATGACCTTGTCAGATTGTACGCTTCTGACATAAGCTCAATAGCACGAACAAGACGCTCTTTTGAGAAGTTTTCGGTAAGTTCGGAAATTTTCTTTGCATTTTCTTCTGAAGTGTTTAAGAAGATTTCAGGCTTTCCTGTCACCTTTACCACTAAGATATCACGAAGATACTTTATAAAACGCTCTGCAAAGAGTCCCAGCTCTTTACCTTTTTCAATTATATCTGAAATTTTTAAAATTGCATCTTTAGTGTCACCTTTTGCTACTGCATGGGCTAAATCGAAGAGCGCATCAGTCTCTGCGATACCTGTAACGGAAACAACAGTATCAAAGGATAAGTGATTGTCGATCGCGCCTACACATTTATCCAAAACCGAGAGAGAGTCTCGCATTGAACCATCGCCTAATTCTGCAATCAAAGACAGTGCAGATTCGTCAAAAGTAAATCCGTCGGCGGATAAGATTTCGCCCATTCTGCCTGCGATGTCGGCGTTAGTGATTCGTCTGAAATCAAACTGCTGACAACGGGAAAGAACGGTTATCGGCACTTTGTTGAGCTCTGTTGTAGCAAGGATAAACATAACATGGGCGGGTGGCTCTTCTAAAGTTTTCAAGAGCGCGTTAAATGCCTGCTGTGTCACCATGTGTACTTCGTCTATTATATAAACTTTTTTCTTTGCAACTGTGGGGGTGAAGTTAACATCGTCAATGATTTCGCGGATGTTTTCAACTTTATTTTTTGATGCACCGTCAAGTTCGATAACATCTAAAATTGATTCGTCCAAGAGTCCACGACATACTTCACATTCATTACAAGGGTTACCATTCTGGGGGTTTAAGCAGTTAACCGCACGGGAAAGGATTTTCGCCGTTGAGGTTTTACCTGTACCACGGGTACCGCAAAAAAGATACGCGTGGGCGCACGCCTCATTCATAACCTGGTTTTTCAGGGTGGTTGTTATATGATTTTGTCCCACAACATCGTCAAACACCAATGGGCGCCAACGACGGTAAATTGCCTGATAAGCCACGGTTACACCTCCAAAAAATTACAAAAAAAGCCGCAAAAGCGGCGCACATACCGCAAAATGCAGTATTGTTTTATTTTGCGTTCACACCGGGAGACTCCGCAACACACCAAAGACACTGCTTATCGCTGCTTGGTTCCCCACCTGACGAGGTTCACAGGCTCCGATTGTGCGGGTCCCGGCCGACAACGCTTACGCGTAGAACGCAATTTATCGGGGATTACCCCTCTTTATACTATTTTATCATATTTATGGGATTCTTTCAACTGTTTTTTTATATTATTTCTTCGACATAATATATTCGTCTATTGCTTTTGCTGCTGTCTTTCCTGCACCCATTGCAAGAATAACGGTTGCAGCACCTGTTACCGCATCTCCGCCAGCATAAACTGCCTCTCTTGAGGTGAGACCATCGTCGGCAACTATAATTCCACCCCAAATGGTAGTATCAAGTCCTTCGGTGGTGGATTTAATGAGCGGATTGGGCGATGTACCAATAGACATAATCACAGAATCCACATCTAAAACGAATTCTGAATTTTCCTTTACCACGGGACGACGACCGCTTTCATCAGGCTCACCTAAAGTCATTTCCACGCATTTTATACCTGAAACAAATCTGTTGCTATCTGCCAGTATTTCTATAGGATTAACTAAAAGCTTAAAGATTATGCCTTCTTCTTTAGCGTGCTCGACCTCTTCTTTACGAGCAGGAAGCTCTTCTTCGCCGCGGCGGTAAACAATGTAAACCTCTTCTGCACCTAATCGTTTTGCACACCTTGCAGCATCCATTGCCACATTTCCGCCGCCTACAACTGCAACACGGCGTGCTCTCTGAATAGGTGTAGCGCTGTCGGGAAGATATGCTTTCATTAAGTTTACACGGGTTAAAAACTCATTGGCAGAATACACACCTTTTAAGTTTTCGCCGGGAATTCCCATAAATCTGGGTAACCCTGCGCCTGTTCCGATGAACACCGCAGAAAATCCGTCGGCTAAAAGCTCGTCAATGGTCTGTGATTTTCCGATTACGGCATTTGTAACTATTTTTACACCCAATGCTTTTAAGGTGTCGATTTCTTTTTGTACTATTGTTTTTGGCAAACGGAATTCAGGAATACCGTAAACCAACACACCCCCTGCCAGATGGAGCGCTTCAAAAACGGTCACATCGTAGCCAAGTCGGGCAAGATCCCCTGCACAGGTAAGTCCTGACGGACCAGAGCCGATAACGGCAACACGATAGCCGTTGGGCGCAGGTCTTTTGGGCAACTCTTTTGAGTGCTCGTTGTGGTAGTCTGCTACAAATCTCTCAAGTCTGCCAATAGCAACAGGTTCTCCCTTGATACCGCGCACACAATGCTTTTCGCACTGTGATTCCTGGGGACAAACTCTTCCGCAAACAGCAGGAAGAGAAGAGGATGCTGCGATTATTTCGTATGCGCCCTCAAAGTCGCCGTCGGCAACTCTCTCTATAAAAGCAGGAATGTCAATTCCTACGGGACAACCGGTCACACAGGGTTTGTGCTTACAGTTTAGGCAACGCTTTGCTTCATCGATTGCCGCCTCCGGTGTATAGCCTAATGCTACCTCGCCGAAATTTTTATTTCTTACATCCGGTGCCTGATGGGGCATAGGATTTTTGTCTAATCTCATATTAGCCATTATTCTACCTCCTTATTTAAGAGGTTACAGGTTGTATCATACTTGTGACGCTCAAATTCTTTATACATAGAGGCTCTGTCCATCGCCTCGTCAAAATCAACTAAATGTCCGTCAAATTCAGGACCGTCAACGCAGGCAAATTTCGTTTCACCGCCAACAGTTAAACGACAACCGCCGCACATTCCTGTTCCGTCAATCATAACGGGGTTCATGGAAACTACGGTTTTTATGCCATATTCTTTTGTTAAGAGTGACACAAATTTCATCATAACCAAAGGCCCGATAGCAATAACCTCATCGTACTGGTTGCCCTCTTCGATAAGTTTGCGAAGAGCATCGGTAACAAGACCTTTTTCCCCCACAGAACCGTCATCAGACATAATGACAAGTCGGCTGGAAGACGCTCTGAATTCATCTTCCAATATCACTAAATCCCGGTTACGAAAACCTACGATAGCATCAACTTCACAACCTTTTTCGTGTAACGCCTTTGCAACAGGGTAGGCAATAGCACAACCTACGCCACCGCCAACAACAGCTACTTTTTTAAGTCCGTCGGTTTTTGTGGCTCTGCCCAAAGGACCTACAAAGTCAGGAATATATTCGCCTTCGCATTTTTGATTTAAGAGCATAGTTGTAGCACCCACAACCTGAAAGATTATGGTGATAGTACCATTTTTTCTATCGTAATCTGCAACGGTAAGGGGAATACGCTCGCCGTTGTCATCTACACGAAGAATAATGAACTGACCAGGCTGTGCTTTTTTTGCAACTTCCGGTGCTTCTACTTCCATTAGTGTTACTTGGGGGTTTAAGATTTTTTTCTTTATGATTTTAAACATTTTATCACTCTTTTCAAAACTATAAAAGATATTTTATCATACGGGGCTTGAAAAGTAAAGATTTTTGTTTGCACACTTTTTCACATTTTTTCGTGCTATGATTGGTCTTGGGAGGTGATGATATGAGAAAATTATTGGAAAAAATATGCGAAAAATTAGAAAAGAAACTCTACGACGAGCCTACTGTAAAAGAATTGGCGCAGGCTCTTGATAAAACTCGCTACAAGCTCCACGAGGCACGACTTGAAATCGACTACTTGCAAAGAGTGTTGAAGCAGTTTTCTGGCGGTTGCAGGCAGTAACTCTTGGCAAATGAAAAATGTTGTGATAAAATAAGGGGTAACACATAGAAGTAAAATAGGAGAAACAATATGGAAAAGATAACACTTGATTTTTCAAATTGCAAGAGATGGTATGAGGTTTATGACGAGATAATTACAAAGTGTGAACTTCCCGAGTGGTGCGGAAAAAATCTTGACGGATTGTGGGATTTTATGGAGGATGACTTTGTTTTATGGAACGAGCCTGCGTTGATAACGATTATAGGCACACAAAAAATGTCAGAAGAAGCGAAAGACACATTCATGGATATAAACAAAATGGTATTTGAACATGTTCATAAAGCCGCGCCTAATGTTAAATTCGAAATTATATCATAGGAGAAAACAAACAAAAAAGACGTTCATTTTTGAACGTCTTTTTTACTAAAACACTTTTTAAAAAATCTATAGCTCCGTACAACTATATTTAAGGGTATATAATACAAAACATCAGACCAGAACATAAAGGAGAGTTCGGTAGTAGCGTTGCTAAATGTAGGATCACTTTTACGGGGAATAGGAAACAGGGCCATTTCTACCAGTCTTCTGTGTCGACCGCATATCTCACAAACCCTATAATCCTTGGTCAGAATAAAGTCTTTTGACTTGCGATAATAAGTCTTATGAATTCCGTTAAAACAATAAACACAATATTTTCCCATAAAGCACACCACAAAATAAAAAATGCGTCAGCCTGAGCTGACGCAGAAAAACGTAGCTAAGACTGCTGTTGCGACACAGATTATATCAACGCAGGATATGACAATCTAAGCATACATTTTTACCAATAGTATGCCTGCGTTGAGCTGTATTTATCTGTGTCGCAAGTATAGTTTATCATATTGTGTGAAAAATTACAACATTATTTTGTGATATCTTAATTTCTGACGCATCTCGATGGGCTGAAAAAAATGGATGCAGAATGGACAGATGGAATTGCTTGCAATTCACCCGAAGGCGTACAAAAAGGTACGTCGAGTGGTGACAGATGTTCATTCTGCGCCATTTTTAAAGCACAGTAAAGAAAAAACGCACTCCATACAGAGTGCGTTTTAATATGTTTCTACTTAAATTATTTAAGTGTAACCTTAGCGCCAACTTCTTCGAGTTTAGCTTTGATTTCTTCAGCAGCGTCTTTTGATGCAGCTTCTTTGATAACTTTGGGAGCGCCATCAACCATGTCTTTTGCTTCTTTAAGACCAAGACCTGTAACTTCACGTACAACTTTGATAACCTTAACTTTTTCAGCGCCAGCTTCTGTTAATTCTACGTCAAATTCTGTCTTTTCTTCTGCTGCTGCAGCGCCAGGAGCTGCTGCACCTACAACTGCAACGGGAGCAGCTGCTGATACGTTGAATTCTTCTTCGATTGCCTTAACTAATTCTGATAATTCTAAAACTGAAAGTGCTTTGATTTCTTCAATCATAGCTGTGATTTTTTCACTCATTTTAATTTCCTCCTAAATTTTGTCTAAAAAATTTCTTTTTTTGTTTACTTAAATTAAAAAATTACGCGTTTTCGCCCTGCTGTTCTGCAACTGCGTTAAGCGCACGTGCAAGACCTGCGATACAAGCGTTCAAGCCGCCTGCGAGCATAGCGTACAATGTATCCTTTGAAGGAATTTTTGACAATGCGTCAACTTCTTCCAATGTCATTGCTTTGCCATCCATGAAGCCTGCTTTTAATGCCATTACTTCGTGGTTCTTTGCGAAGTCTGCTAAAACTTTAGCGGGAGCAACTACGTCGTCAAAACTGAAAGCTACTGCTGTAGGTCCTGCTAAAATTTCATCGAATTCTGTAAAACCTGCTGCGTTTGCTGCGCGCTTTGTGATTGAGTTCTTAATAACTGCATAGTCAACGCCTGCTTCTCTCAATTTGTTACGAAGTTCTGTGTCTTCTGCAACTGACAAACCACAGTAATTAACGAATACACCAGAAGCTGCTGTCTTAAATTTTTCTGTTAATTCAGCTACTGCCTGCTGTTTCTGCTGTAAGATTTTTTCACTTGCCATTATTTTCACCTCACTGTGAATAAAATTAAAAGGACTTTTCTCCGCATCGAAGAAAAGTCCTGAAAAATCATAGATTCTTTAGTCTTTCCTCGGCTGGCAAATTTAAGCGAGATTGCTCTCACGCCTGCTGTCTGCGGAAAAATTATTTATTTTGCAATGGTTATTCTAACATAGTTTTTTTACTTTGTCAAGTAAAATTAGTCAGAAAGTTTTGCCTGGTTGATTTTAACACCGGGGCCCATTGTTGAAGCCACTGCACAGCTTCTGATGTACTGACCCTTTGCAGCTGAAGGCTTAGCCTTGATGATAGCGCCGAGCAAAGCTTTGAAGTTATCGCCGAGTTTTTCTACGCCGAATGAAACTTTACCGATGGGGCAGTGGATGATGTTTGTTTTGTCAAGACGGTATTCGATTTTACCTGACTTGATTTCGTTTACAGCTTTTGTTACATCCATTGTAACTGTGCCTGCTTTGGGGCTGGGCATCAAGCCTTTGGGACCTAATACTTTACCTAAACGACCTACAACGCCCATCATGTCGGGTGTTGCAACAACAACGTCGTAATCAAACCAACCGTCGTTCTGGATTTTGGGGATGAGCTCTTCGCCGCCGAAGAAATCAGCACCAGCTGCTTCTGCTTCTGCGAGCTTATCACCTTTTGCGAATACTAAAACACGAGCTGTTTTACCTGTACCGTGGGGAAGAACGATTGCACCACGAACCTGCTGATCAGCGTGTCTTGAGTCAACGCCTAATTTAACGTGAACTTCAACTGTTTCGTCGAATTTTGCCTTTGAAGCTTTGATAACTACATCTAATGCTTCTTCAGGATCATAGAGCTTTGCTCTATCTACGAGCTTTGCGCTCTCCTGATAGTTTTTACCTCTAAACATTATTTTTTTCCTCCTTTTGTGGTCGAACAAGTAGCCTTTTGCCACTCTCCCACTTAATTAAAAAAACCGAAAACTTAGTCTTCTACTACGATACCCATGCTTCTTGCTGTACCAGCGATCATGCTCATAGCAGCTTCTAATGATGCTGCGTTAAGATCGGGCATTTTTGTTTCAGCAATCTGTTTTACAGCTTCTTTTGAAACTGTAGCAACCTTTGTTTTGTTAGGTACGCCTGAACCCTTTTCGATTTTAGCAGCTTTCTTTAAGAGAACTGCTGCCGGGGGAGTTTTTGTAATGAAAGAGAAAGATCTATCAGCATATACTGTAATAACAACAGGAATGATTAAACCTGCGTCTTTAGCTGTCTTTTCATTAAACTCCTTTGTGAACTGAACGATGTTAACACCATGCTGACCTAAAGCAGGACCAACCGGGGGAGCCGGTGTAGCTTTACCTGCGGGAATCTGTAACTTGATGTAACCTGCAATTTTCTGTGCCATAAAGTGCACCTCCTTAATAAAAATGTGGTAATGGCGAACGAAGACCACCTTCGTCCTCCCACGCGCAGAAAACCTCTGCGACTAACCGGGGGAAAATCCCCAATATCTTAAGCGAAACCGCTTAAAAACTAAACTAATACTTCAATCTGAGAAAAATCAAGTTCAACAGGTGTTTCTCTGCCGAACATAGAAACGATAACGCGAGCAGACTGTTTTTCCAAATTGATTTCGTCAACAACGCCAACGAAATCAGAAAAAGCACCGCCTGTAACACGAACAGATGAACCTACTGAGAAGTTAACCTCAACAGTTCTTCTTTCGATACCCATAGCGTGAACTTCCTCGTCGGTTAACGGCACGGGTTTAGAACCGGGGCCTACAAAACCTGTAACACCGCGTGTGTTTCTTATTACATACCAGGTGTCGTCTGTCATAATCATTTTGATTATAACATAACCGGGTAAGAGCTTACGGGAAACGATTTTCTGTTCCTGACCTTTTTGCTCCAGGACTTCTTCCATAGGAACTTTGATGTCTAGGATTTTGTCATGGAGATTGCGGTTTTCTATGGTCTTTTCCAGGTCTGTCTGAACTTTTTTCTCATATCCTGAAAAGGTATGAACAACATACCACTTAGCTTCAGCCATATCTTTATAAAAGAAGCAAAGCCTCTTTTGCCTCCATTCCTGTCAAATTAAAATCTACTTATTTAATAAGTGAAAGTAAATAAGTGAATACAAAATCAACCAATGCAATAAACAAGCCGAGTAAAATGATAAAAGTAATAACAACGCCTGTGTTATTTCTTACCTGTTTGAAACTGGGCCATGAAATTCTTTTGAATTCTGCTTTTAATTCGCGGAAATAGTTTGCTATTTTGCTGGGTTTCTTTGTTTTTGTAGCTTCTGCCATCAAAACTCACTCCTTCTGATTTTAATCAATTTTCCGACTAAAACTTATTTTGTTTCTCTGTGAAGTGTGTGCTTTTTGCAGAATCTGCAATATTTCTTAAGCTCTAATCTGTCGGGTGTGTTTTTCTTTTCTTTCATTGTGTCGTAGTTTCTCTGTTTACATTCTGAGCATGCGAGAGTAATTCTTGTTCTCATTATTCGCGCCTCCTTAATTTATATCATAATTTTATTAACACTTTTTTGGGCAAGTTACAATTTTTTTTGAGCAAAAAAAAAGAACCTATCCACCCAAGTATCCTATAATATATCATAAAATCATTTTTAAGTCAAGCATTTTTTTGCAAAAAATGTGATATTTTCGATACTTTCAAGGTTTTGTGGTTGATGCGATTATTACCTATATATATTGTAGGGGACGGCCTCCCGGACGTCCCGCTTGAATCTACTCTTCTCCTACAAATTTAATCTCAGTTTCTAATTTCACACCAGATTTTTCAAAAACTTTGTCCTGAACCAGTGCAATCAAATCTTTTAAGTCTTTTGAGGTGGCGTTTCCTTTATTTATTACAAATCCTGCGTGCTTTTCCGATACTTCGGCGTCATTTACCGATGTACCCTTTAAGCCTGCTTCTTCAATCAGAGCACCTGCAAAGTACCCTTTCGGGCGCTTGAACGTACTGCCGGCAGAGGCAAACTCTAAAGGTTGCTTTTCTTTTCTTTTAGCGTTAAGCTCGCGCATAGTTTCGGCGATTTTTTCCTTATCTCCCGAGGACAATGTCATTTTAACGGAAATTATGATTTTGTTGCCACCTGAAAAAATGCTCTTTCTGTAACCAAAGTCACACTCGGCACCTGACACGGTTTTTACTGTGCCGTCTTCGTCAATAAAAGACACTTCGTCGACAACATCTTTCATTTCTCCGCCGTAGGCACCTGCATTCATATATATTGCACCGCCCAGAGTCCCCGGGATTCCTGATGCAAATTCAAGACCTGTTAAAGATGCGTTCTTTGCTTCTGCAGAAAGTTTTGCTAAAGACACGCCTGCTCCTGCCAAAATAGTATTACCTTTCGCGTGAGCATAGTCAAATCCGTCGCCAAGTTTAATTACGACACCGCGTACGCCTTTGTCGGAAATCAAAAGGTTAGACCCTGCACCCAGTAAAAAATACGGCACATCTGCCTCTTTACAAAGAGTAATTACATCTAAAAGCTCCACTAAATTTTTAGGGCAAACAAAAAGTTCAGCAGGCCCCCCCACTTTAAATGTGGTGTAGGGAGCAAGAACTACATTTTCTTCTACTTCGCCAAAGATTTTTTTTGATATAAGATTTTTTAAATCCATAGGTTTCTCCTAT
>JAZOSI010000115.1:0-2939 GCA_045657065.1 Congzhengia sp.
AACGGTGTAGTAAAATGCACATACCACACAAGGTGGGATTGATATAAAAAAGTAAGGAATTCGATTTATATCGAATTCCTTTTGTTTTACCACCTTGTGTTTTGAACAAACTTCGCCTCTCGGTGTACCTATGTACACCTTCGGGTAACCGGAAGTAAGGTATTGCCTTACTTCCGCTCAGTTTGTCCAATCTGTGCTATTTTCCGTCCACCTCCAAAAAAAAGAACGGCAAAGCCGTTCTTTTTTTATTTAAATTTACTTTTGCTTTCTATTACTTTTCCGATGATTTTTACTCTTTTCATATCGTTACCTGCAAATACTCTCGGCGGATAGTTGTGATTTTGCGAAATTAGGGTTATGGAATTTTTATCGTACTGCACTATTTTTACTACGCCTTCTTCGTCATCAATAGTCACAATGCCGTATGAACCGCTGTCGATGTTTGACTGTTTTCTTACTAAAACTAAATCGTCCTCATACAGTCTTGGCACCATACTGTCGCCTTTTACGGTAAGATAGAAAAAATCATCAACATCATAGCCGTAAAGCATATGAGCATCAACTGTCTCATAACCCATATTATCTTCTAATGCTAAACCGCCCACACCCGCTCTTACTGTACCGATTACAGGAATTATTACAGTTCTTTCAGCAGAGGAGAGGTGTTCTTTTGAGATATTCTTTTCATTTAATCTGTTCATAAGTTCAGAAACAGAAATCCCGAGCGCCGTAGCTACCGCTTCTAATGTCTTAGTAGTAGGCATAATGGGGAGCTTTGTCCTTGGATTTTCGTTTTTTTCGAGCATAGAGATGTAACCTTTGGAAAGACCTGACATCTGTGCAAAGTCGTCCATTGTTACATTGTACTTGGTTCTAAAATCTTTTATTAATTCTCCGACTGTCATATATTAGTCCTCATTTGTTTAGTATATTATACATTATACAACGAAAAATATTGATTGTCAAGTTATATTTAATATATTAAATGAAACATTTAATATACTTGACAAATTAAATTTAATATGTTAAACTATATTCACAGACCGGTCAAGAATAAAAAGAAAGGAAGGATAATATGGAGACAACAAAGGTAAAGACAGATTGTTTTGGGTATCGCAGAGGTGAATGCAAGGTTTTGTATGAGCTTGTGTGCCGTGAGCGTAAATGTAGTTTTTACAAAACATGTGAAGAATACCGACGCGACCATTTAAAATATTCTTACAAAGGTCGTGAAAATTATTGACAGTAGAACAAAAGAAAGAAAAATTTGAAAAGTACAGATTAAACGTAAAAGAATTAAAAAGATTTGCAGAAGCTTATCGTATGTGCCAAGATGTTGGTGTTGCCATCGCTACCTTAGACACTGACATCGCAAAGAAAACAGAAAAAGAACTGGAAAAGGAAAAAACAGAGCTCTGCAAAAAAGTAAGCAAAATTTTAAAAGAAAAAAGGGCAATAGAAAAAGAAATTGATAAGGTAAAAGACGGTAACGAGGCACTTGTCCTTAGATACCGATATATAGACGGGTACGGATGGGAGCAAATTTCAGAGCTTCTCGACTATTCCCCACGAAACATACACTATATGCACAAACGGGCATTAAGCGCGATGGTGCAGTAAAAAAAGGAGGCATTGCCTCCTTTTATTTTTATTCAATATAAAGACTTAGCGCATGGGCAACACCCGGGATTGATTCACCCTGCTGAACTGCAGTAGGACTCATAAGAGCGCCTGTGGGCATAAAGAGTACACGACGGAGCTTTTTCTTTTCCATTTGGGGTAAAATATGCGCACAAAGCATAAGACCTGAACAACCACAACCGCTACCGCCTGAGTGTACATCCTGGGATTCGTCGAATATCATCTCGCCACAGTCAAAGTAGTTTTCGGATAAATCATAACCTTGCTTTTTCATCAAATCTATTACGATTGATTTTCCAACTCTGCCTAAATCGCCTGAAAATATAGCATCATAATAGGACGGTTTTCTTCCGGTGTCACGAAAATGTGTCACCAGAGTATCAATTGCAGCAGGTGCCATAGCCGCACCCATATTGTTGGCGTCTTTAATTCCCAAATCTACAATTTTTCCTGTTGTGGCGCATTCAACTCTTACGTTACCTTCTGCTTTATCTACTACCACGCACGCAGAACCTGTAACTGTCCACTGTGCAGAGGGTGGACGCTGACCGCCGTATTCCAGAGGAAAACGGAACTGTCTTTCAGCCGAACAGAAGTGGCTTGAAGTAACTGCACAACATCTGTCGGCAAAACCGCCGTCAACCATCATAGATGCCATTTTGATTGATAAACCCATAGTAGAGCAAGCACCAAATAATCCCACAAAAGGAATTTCAAAAATCCTTAAACCGTAAGATGTACCGGTACACTGATTGAGAAGATCTCCTGCAAATATATAATCTATATCAGCAGCAGAAAGTCGTCCCTTTGAAAGTGCAGTCAGAATTGCCTGTTTTACGAATTTATTTTCTGCTTTTTCCCAACTTGATTCTCCCCAATATACATCATCCACCACTTTGTCGAATGCTGCTCGATATGGCCCTTCGCCTTCTTTTTTTCCGGCAGTACAACCGTATGCTCTGATATAAGGACTTTCATCAAAAAAAACAGTCTGACGACCGTATCGTTTATTCATAAAAAAACACCTCTTATGTAGTGTTTTCCGAAGTTGCAAAAATATACAAAAAAGAAAGATGATTGGATTTAGATGCAGAATGGACAGTCTGAACCCGAAGCTGTATTGTTATACAGCGAGAGGTGAAGAATGTTCATAATCAAAAACATAAAAACAAAAGAACTCAAGCGATGCTTGAGTTCTTTCTTTAATAAAATTCTATTGAATTTTTTTGTTTTTGATGCTCTGCGCTAAATGCAACATCTTATAATTTAAAGTTTGCTCCTGTCTGTGTTTCCTCAGG
>JAZOSI010000116.1:0-5565 GCA_045657065.1 Congzhengia sp.
TTTACAGTTAATCATGATAATACAATTACGGTTAAGGGCACAGCTACTGCAAATGTTGGTTTTACAATTGTAAGTTTACAGCAGATGTTAAAAACACCTATAGGCACATACTACCTAAGCGGATGTCCTGCTGGTGGCTCAAAAAATACTTATTATTTACAAGCAGTATGGTATAAAAATAACGCTTATCAAACACAAATCGAAGACACTGGTTCTGGTATGATTTTAAAAAATTCTGCTATCGATAGAGGTGACGTGGCTATTCAGATAACTATTAAAGCAGGTACAGAATTACCAGACGATGGTATTACATTCAAACCACAATTTGAATTAGGTTCTAATGCTTCTCCATATGAACCCCCGACCACAGGTTCATGGTATACACCTGACAATAACAATATGGTTGAGTTTGTGTCCAACGCTACAAGTATGACTATAGTTACAGATACAAAAGGCGTAGAAGTTGAGTGTGAATATAATCGAGATGCGAATAAGGTAATAGAAAAATTGACCAATGCAATTATTTCGTTAGGAGGAAATGTATAATGTTTAATTTAAGAGATTTTATTAAAAAAGGTCTTCTTGATGCCGTAGGTAAAATGGCAGATTATCAGATTATTTTAAATGCCTCGAGTTGGCTTGAAAAAGGTGTATTAACTGAAGAAGATCTGGCTGAAATAGATGATGCAATCGAAACCTATGGCAAAAGTGACTCTGTTAAAGCAGAAGAACTGCTTTAAATTAAAATTAAAAGGAGAGTGACACAATGTACGAATTAGTTAAGAAAATTTTGGACAAGTCAAGGGAAGAAAAGGTTGATGTTTATGTTGCTGCTGATATGGTAGCAGTTGAAGTTGGCCGCACAGAGGAGTTAAAAAAGGCACGTGAGATTGTGGACAAGTACTACAACACAATCACAAAGTGTCGTAGAGAAAATGATGAGGCTTCCATCGAAAAGCTTTGTGCTTTAATCGAAGAAGGCGACAAAGCGGGTGTTGAAGCTTTGAAAACAGAAATTGCAAAAAGATAAATCTGTGGCCAGTGGCGCCGCAGTAAAAGAGGTGTTAAAAATGGAAAACATTATAACTGCTATTAAGATAGCCTGCGGCGCTGTTGCCGCAGTGCTGTCGAATATATTCGGAGGGTTTGATGTGCTTTTTGTCGCTTTGCTTTGGTGTATTCTTATCGACTACATAACTGGCATCTGTGCTGCTGTCTATCAGAGGAAACTCAACAGCGAAATCGGTTTCAAGGGAATTCTTAAAAAGTTTGTAATCCTTTGCATCGTGGCGCTGACTCACGAACTTGCACTTGTGGTAGGTGTTCCCGAACTTCGTAATCTGGTGGTTGGTTTTTATATTGCGAATGAAGGTATTTCAATTTTAGAAAACGCAGGCAAGATGAATATACCTGTGGCGAAAGCTCTCTCTGAATTTTTAGAACAGTTAAAGAAGAAGGATGACAATGATAAACATTGAGAAAAAACAAATTGCCTATAACAAAGGAACGCGAAACTCCGTTATAAAATATATCGTCATTCACGATACTGCCAACAAGTCAAAAGGTGCAGATAGTGACGCACACTTTAAGTATTTTAACGGTGGCAACCGCAATTCATCGGCAGACTTTTTTGTAGATGATAAAAGAATCCTGCAGGTCAACGACTACACAAAATACTATACCTGGCAGGTGGGCGACGGCGAGGGTAAATACGGTATCACAAATCAGAACTCTGTGGGTGTTGAAATCTGTGTCAATGCTGACGGCAATTACGAAAAAGCCGTAAAAAATGCGGCAGAACTTGTAAAGCACCTGATGAAAGAACTCGACATCCCCGAAGAGTGTGTTGTTAGACACTACGACGCAAGTCGTAAAAATTGCCCTGCATCTATGAGTGGCGCAAACTGGGCTGCGTGGTACGCTTTCAAAGAAAAAATCAAGGGAGATGATACTGTGTTTACGGATACAAAAGGACATTTTGCCGAAAAAGAAATAGAAGAGCTTTTTAAAATGGGAATTGTGAACGGCAGAACGAAAGATATGTTCTGTCCCAATGAGCCTATTACGAGAGCTGAAGCTGCGGTGCTTATAAGACGTGCAATAAAGTATATAACAGGAAAATAAAGTGATTTACAAAGAGGAAAATTTTACGAAAAATTTTCCTCTTTTTTCTTGCGTATTTAACTTTTTTGTGTCATAATGAATACGGAAGAAGTAGCATAAAAATTTATAATTAAATATGACATATCATCATCCCAAATTCTAAATCGGAGTGCGGGATAGAAGGAAGCCGGTGAGAATCCGGAACTGTACCCACAGCTGTATTTGTATGAGCAGACAATCGCGACGAAAGTCGGCCACTTAAAGGGAAGGTAGATTGTACTGTGTAGGAGAAATCCCTATTACATAAGTCAGAAGACTTGGTGATATGCGAGCGCAAAAGCGCAAATAGAGACAAATCGGTCGCAGTAAGTTGGTGTATTACTGTGGCTTTTTTTGTCAAAAAACAAAGGAGAAGAAAAAATGAAAAAAACAAGAATTCTATCACTGGTTTTAGCATTGTTAATGATGCTGACTTCTGTAGGGGTATTTGCAGAAGAAACAACCGAAACACCTTATCAGTTGCCTGCGGCAGTTGTCGAATTAAGAGACAACATTGCAGATACAATCTGCGATGCTGAAGACGGCTGGACTGCCTTTACAATGGCAGCGTACGAAAAGCACGCTTTAGGCGAAAGTACTATGAGCGATGCTGCTAAGCAAAGTATTATCAATAGCTACATCGCAGAATCGCAAAGCGATACTGCAACGGCAGGAGACAGAGCAAGAATTGAAATCGTTTTGTCAGCTTTAGGAAAAGACACAAAAGAGCTTTACCCGATTGCAGAAGAAAAAGTTGACAATTCGGGGTTACTTGCCACATCAGACTACACAGCAGGCGGACATTACGCAGTGCCGTGGATATTACTTGCAAACCTTCAGGGAAACACCAACCTGGAAGAAGAAACGATACATTCACTTATTGAAACTTTAGATCAGGCAAAAGGAGACGGCACATTCGGTTACGAATGGGAAGGAGTCACTTATGCTGATGCTGATACAGCAGGTGCAAGCCTTGCGGCGTTAGCACCTTTATGCGAAACAAACGAAGATGCTCGTGAATTGGCAGAGTCCATTGTAGCAGGCCTTAGAAATACTATAGACGAGAGTGGTTCATTTGGTAGCGCAAACTCTGACGCTATGGTAATTATAGGCCTTGTAGCGCTAGGTGAAAACCCTTATGAATTTAAAAATGAAACCACGGAAAAGTCAGTTGTTGACGGACTTTTGTCCTATGTAAATGAAACAAATAACGGATTCACATTTTATGGTTCGGAAAACTTCCTTGCAACAGAACAGGGACTTCGTGCGTTAATCGCCCTTTCTGTATATGATGGTGAAGCGTATAACATTTACGATTGTTCAGCGACTGAAAAAACTCCTGCATATCAGACAAATTCTGATAAAATCACAACGCTAAGAGATAACATTGCAACGACTATATGCAATGTTGAAGACGGCTGGACTGCCTTTACAATGGCGGCGTACGAAAAGCGCGCTTTAGGCGAAAGTGCTATGAGCGATGAAATCAAGCAAAAAATCATTAATGACTGCATTACAAAAGCAAAAGATGAAACAACATCAGCAAGCGACAGGGCAAAAATCGAAATTGTTCTGCGTTCACTGGGAATAGATACAAAAAAACTTTACTCCGTAAACAATAATACACCAACCAATAACGGAGAACTTCTTAAAAATTCAGACTACACACAAAGCGGTCACTACGCTGCACCCTGGATTTTGCTTGCAGATATGCAGGGAAATACCGAGCTTACCGATGAGCAGATTGAAAGTTTGATTGCAGTTTTAGATGCAAATAAAGGTACAGGACTTTTTGAAAGTGAATGGGAAGGCATAACTTATACAGATGCAGATACTGCATCGGTTACACTTGCGGCATTATCAAGGCTTTATGATACCAAAGACAGTGCAACTGCACTTTGTGATGCAATATATCAGGCACTAAAAGACGGTATTGACGAGAATGGTTCGTTCGGTAGTGCAAATTCAGATGCTATGGTAATAATAGGCCTTGCGTCAATGGGAATAAATCCTTATGAGTTCAGAAATGAAATAACACAAAAATCCGTAGTTGATGGTTTGCTTTCATACGCAAACGAAGATAATAATGCGTTCACATTTTACGGTTCCGAAAATTATATGGCAACAGAGCAGGGACTTCGTGCTTTGATTGTGCTTTCTGTATTTGAAGGCGAGCCTTTAAACATTTATGACTTTAGTGACACGGAGGTTTTACCGGGCAGAGAGCAGGGCGAAGAAGGACCTGAAGATGAGTCGGAAGATACACCGCCGTCAGGTGGCAGTGCATCAAACACAATCAAAGTACAGTTCACATTGAAATCAGATACAAAAGTATGGGTAAACAAAAAACTTACATTACCCAAAAGATCGACAGTATATGATGCTTTCAGTAAGGTTTTAGAAACAACAGATAACCTTGAGGTCGCAGGTCTTGAGAAAGGATATATTAAATCTGTTACCTACAAAGGAGATACCCTTGCCGAATTTGACCAGGGACCGAATTCGGGATGGCTTTATAAAGTAAATGATGAAACTCCCAACATAGGCTTCAACAGTTTTGTTCTTTCAAATAATGACAAGGTCGTATGGTACTACACAGAAGATTGGAAGAAGACAAATCATGGTTCATATTCCGATGAAAAAGAAGAACCTGAAGAAAAACCTGTAGAAATAAAATACCAAGATACAGAAAACCATTGGGCGAAAGATGCGATTTTATATGTTGCAGAGAAAGGCATAATGAACGGAATAAGCGAAAACAACTTTGCACCTGATGAAAAGCTTACACGTGGTATGCTCGTTACTATGCTTTACAGATTGAGTGGTGATGAGGCAAAAGGAGAAAATGCTTTTTCTGATATTTCTTCTGATGCCTGGTATAAAGACGCAGCAATATGGGCGTCGGCAAACGGCATTACCGACGGTTACGGCAACGGCAAATTCGGTGCAGACGATGAAGTTACCCGTGAACAACTTGCGGTGTTCTTAAAACGATATGCAGATTCAAAAGATGCAAGCTTCGATAAAACAGAAACAGAAGAGTTTAACGATACGCAAAATATCTCATCCTGGGCAAAAGACGCAACACTCTGGGCGAAAGCTTCTGGTATTTTGTCAGGAAGAGATAGCGGCGCATTTGACCCATCATCAGGTGCTACGAGAGCAGAGATAGCGATGGTATTTATGCGCCTTATTGAAAATGTAGTGAAGAAGTGATAAAATGAAAAAGCATATTAAAATTATAGTTTTATCTGTTTTGGTAATTGTACTTTTCGTAGGTTCCTTTTTCCTTGGTGAATCAGGAGAAGTGAAAGATCCCCAAAACATCTATGTAACAGAAGAAATAAAAGAAGAACAACAGATTGTAGAAGAAGAAATTCCTCCTGCGGAAAAACCGCAGGAGGAAACTCCTGAAAAGGTAGA
>JAZOSI010000117.1:0-7573 GCA_045657065.1 Congzhengia sp.
AAACCACCGAATATATAAAAGAACAAGAAAAAAAAGGTTACGCCTATGTAATCCGTCCTGAATTTCCTCTAGAAGCCGGTCACATTGAGCACGATGCTGATGTTTTGGAAAGAACTTATCAGGCATGGCGTACAGCAGGTATGAAGCACTTGGAAAATGTAATAAAATTCACACAAAAAAGCGACGAGTAAGGGCGTCCTCACTTGGGGATGAATCGGTTTTGGCTTGATATTTTCCGTTAATACGGCGCAAAAAAATCCCGAAATACGACAGTATTACGGGATTTTTTATGTCTTGTCTTAAAACGAAAAATCTCTAACCCAAAACTGCGAAGCATCTCAAAAACATTATTTTGAGTGCAGAACAAGGCGAAAATTCCCCATTATCCTGACGGATATGGGGAATTTTTAACGCGGTTATGTGCCAAAATTATGCTTTTGAGACGAATAATCCCTAAGCGAGGCCGCCCAAAGCCGACTTTTTTATTGCTCCATATGTCTGCCTAAAAATGATGCTGCAGACTGTGCGAGTTTTTCTTCGATTTCACTCATTTTAGGTTGTTGTTCATTGGAAAAGAACACAACAGAGCCAACAGGGTCGCCCTCTGAAATAATGGGTGCTACCACACCCGCTGTATATTTTTCGTTTCCATCTACTACCCAAACTTTCTTATCCTGACCACGACAGATAAATGTAGTCTTTTCTTCCATAAATTTTTCTATGTCAGAGCTGATTTTTTTGTCTGAAAGTTCACGTTTAGGAACACCTGAAACTGCGATAATATTATCTGTATCTGTAATACAAATCGGATATCCGCTTGTTTTTGATAAGGTTTCTGCATAATCTCCAACAAAGTCACCAAGTTCGCCAACGGGAGAATATTTTTTGAATATCACTTCTCCGTCTTTACCTGTATAAATCTCTAGAGGCGCACCTTCTCGGATTCTTAAAGTTCTTCTGATTTCTTTTGGTATAACTACGCGGCCAAGGTCGTCTATTCTTCTTACAATTCCTGTTGCTTTCATATATAACTCCTTGTTTACAAAAGTGTAATAGTATTATCTGTAAACAAAGCTAAAATATACTATATATAAATAACTTTCTTTTCTTTTTTTTCAGCGTAATTTACAGTATAGAATGTGCCTCCTGATGTTTTTCTGATGTATGCGATAACGCAGTCGGAATCATCTACCATTCGACGATTTCGCGCTCTCATACAATCGGGATGATTGAAAGGCGCTAAAATTTCCACCTCGTCTGCACGGGACAAAATGTACTCATATACTTTTTTGTTGTCTTCGCTCCACCTTGCAGATTGGTTTTTGTGGGGAACATAGATTTTGAGTTTTATTTTCGGGTATTTATTTTTTAACCCAAGCACCGCCAAAGCCGATAAAGTGTCAAAACCTAAAGCGCCGCCGTTTATAAAAACGGCGACACCTTCATTGATTAGTTCTTCAATTTTGTCGATTAAGACAGGAAGTATCTGCTCGCGGGCGTCAACAGGTAAATCCCTGTGACCTGTGAAGCAGCAAGAATTCATTATTCTTCATCCTCGTCAAATTCGATTTCGATTTTTTCGTTGCAGTTAGGGCAAACTAAAACTTCGTCATTGATCATATCTTCGTCGAAGTAAACTTTTTCGTTGCATGCGGGGCATTCAACTTCATAAAAGTCTAAATCTTCTTCGTCATCAAAATATTCGTCGTCATAGTCTTCACCATCACAACCGTCGCAACCATCACAGTCGCAACATTCGTCATCATATAAATCTTCGCAGATGTCGTCGAGACATTCTTCTACATCGTCGAGTCTTTCTGTGTTATCTGCAACTTCTTCGTCGAGTTCGTCAATTGTAACTGCCATTTCGTCCAATACATCAACGATTTTTAAAAGAAGCTTGCCTTCGTTTGTTGAGTCGTCAATTTTCATACCGTCTGCTAAACCGCGTAAGTATGCAACCTGTTCTGAAAGATATGCCATAGTAAAATCTCCTTTCAAAATTAAACTCTTTCCATATATTCGCCTGTTCTTGTGTCAACACGGATTCTATCACCCTGGTCAACAAAGAGAGGAACATTGATCTGTGCGCCTGTTTCTAAAACAGCGGGCTTTGTAGCGCCTGTTGATGTGTCACCCTTAAAGCCGGGTTCTGTTTCTGTAACTTCGAGTTCTACAAATGTGGGGGGTTCGATACCGAACACGCTGCCTTTGTATGAAAGAACTGTTACATTCATATTTTCTGTAACGAATTTAAGTGCGTCACCTAACTGGTCTGCACCTAAAGGCATCATATCAAATGTTTCGTTGTCCATAAAGTAGTAAAGGTCACCGTCACTGTAAGAATATGCCATATTCTTTCTTTCGATGTGTGCCTTGGGCATTTTTTCTGTGGGACGGAATGTTTTTTCTACTACGCCACCTGTGATTACATTCTTAAGCTTTGTACGAACGAAAGCTGCACCTTTACCGGGTTTTACGTGCTGGAATTCCACGATCTGGTAAACGTTGCCTTCAAATTCGAATGTAACACCGTTTCTAAATTCTCCTGCTGAAATCATATATTAACCTCCAAATATAAATATTCATAATTTATGACATTATTATTTTATATGAAAACTTGATAAAAATCAAGGGATTTTTAAATAAAAATGGTTTTTTTTCAAAATTTTGCACTTTTTACTTTTTTCTTGACTAAATAAGTAAAATTTATTATAATTATTGTTGTGAAAAATTATGAAAGAAGGTTTTTCTAAATGAAAACTGCATACGAAATGAAAATCGCAGGTTGCAACCGTGCTCTTCCCTTGTTTCCTGTTAACGAAAATTTATACATAGCTGCATTTATCATGCTTGGAGATGTGGAAATAACCGTCGAATCAGCAAAAGCACTTTTAAAGAAAGCTCCTGATTTTGATATCTTGGTTACCGCAGAAGCAAAGAGCATCCCTTTGATTTATGAAATGTCTCGCCAGTCAGGCAAGGAATACATCGTAGCAAGAAAAGGTCCTAAAGTATATATGAAAGATGTACTTACTGTTAATGTTAATTCTATCACCACTGCACACGAGCAGATTCTTTGTATCGGCAGTGATGATGTAGAAAAAATAAGCGGCAAGCGCGTACTCATTGTAGACGATGTAATCTCTACCGGTGAATCACTAAACGCTTTAGAAGCGTTGGTTAATGAAGCAGGCGGTAATATCTGTGCTAAAATGGCAGTTTTAGCCGAGGGCGACGCTGCCGACCGCAACGATATTATTTTCTTGGAAAAATTACCTTTATTTGACAAAGACGGAAATACATTATAGAAATCAAAAGCACCGCTTTTGCGGTGCGTTTTTTATTAGCAGAAACCTTCTTCAATCAGTTTAACACTTAATTCTATTACCGCTTCGATATCGCTTTTATCTGCCATTTCGCATACAGAATGGATGTATCTTGTGGGGATTGAAATCGCTCCTGTCACAACACCTGCGCCAGATAAGTGAATAGCGCCTGCATCTGTGCCTCCTGCTTCCAATATTTCTGTCTGGTAGGGAATATTGTGTTTTTTGCAGGTTTCAATCATAAGATTTTTCATATAAGGATGGCAAAGGATTGAGTTGTCTTTGATTTTGACAGCCGCACCGTCACCTAATGATACCGCCATTTTTTTCTTGCCCATAGCATCCCCAGTGGATGTTACATCAAGTGCAACCGCAAAATCGGGGTTTATGCTTTGGGATGATGCTTTAGCACCGCGAAGTCCTAATTCTTCCGATACTGCAAAAACAAAGTATAGATCATTTTTGTAATCTTTTATTCTTTTGATTGTTTCTATAAGGCAGTAGCACCCTACTCTGTCGTCAAGTGCTTTTGATGTAACCTTATCTCCAAGGTCACAGAATTCTCCTACGAATGCCGCCGCATCTCCTATTGATATTTTACTTTCAGCATCTTTTTTGTCCTTTGCACCGATGTCGATATAAAGGTCTGATAATTTCAGGTTTTTCATTATATCATCACGGGATGCATCAACGGAAACTATACCTTTTGTTCCGTTCATAAACTCTACGCGCTGATACAATGCATAGTAAGGAGAAACTCCGCCAAGATTTGAAAATCTTATATAGCCGTTATCTTCAATAAATGTAGCAAGAACGCCGATTTCATCAATGTGTGCATCAAATAAAACTTTCTTGCCATCGCCTTTTTTGTGGGCGATTAAGTTACCTAAATTGTCACGATACATTTCATCGACAAAATCTTTGATTTCGTTTTCTATAAAATCACAGACTTTTTCTTCGTTTCCCGAAGGGCCTGTTATCTGTGTGAGGTTTTTTAATAATTCCATCAGAGTTTTACCTCCTGTAAATATTTTTTCGCTAATTTCTTCATCGCTTCATAGTCGCACTTTTTTATTACAGACGACGGCGAATGAATATATCGTGTAGCAACTGACATTGTAACAGTCTTGATACCTCCGCAGGATAAATGTATCACTCCTGCATCGTTTCCGCCTGAAACTGTCTTTTTGAACTGATACGGGATGTTGTGCTTTTCGGCAACTCGTACCACATCTTTTAAAATTTCTTTATCGTAATATGTGCGAAGATCTGCAAAGCTCAACACAACACCATTTCCTGCGATTGTTGACTTGTCTCTTTCTGTGCCACCGTGGGTGTCATTGCAGGCTGTGGTTTCTAAAACAAGTGCAAAGTCAGGGCATATTCTTTTAACTGCAATCTGGGCACCCCTTAGACCTGTTTCTTCCTGCGCGGTAAATACACCATACAAATCGAAGTCGTAATCTTCATCTAAAATTTCCATAAGCGCTGAGCATCCCAGTCTGTCGTCTAATGCTTTTGCCTTTATAAAGCCGTCACCGTATTCTATATATTCGCTATCAAATACAGCACAATCGCCTATTGATACGTGCTTTTCGGCATCTTTTTTGTCTTTTGCACCGATGTCAATGTAGAGTTCTTCTATATCCATTGCTTTTGTGCGTTCTGACTTTTTCTGCAGATGAATTGCCTTTGCACCGATTACGCCATGAAGTGTGCCATTTACCAAAACTTTTTTCGAAACCAAAACAGATGTATCTATTCCGCCTAAAGTATCGAATTTCAAAAAGCCTTCGTCTGTGATTTTAGTAACTATTAAAGCCACTTCGTCCATGTGAGCTGCCACCATTACTTTTTTGGCGTTTTTATTTTTTGAGCGTTTAACTGCAATAAGATTTCCTATTGTATCAACATAGAGTTCATCGCACTTATCTTTAACTTTTTCTATTATAAAGTCACGGACAGCATCTTCATAGCCCGCACCGCCGTGTAATTCGGTCAGTTCTTTAAGGTACATAATGAAAATTCCTCCGTATCTAAATTTGTAAGTGTTCCTGCTATGAGTTTTGCAGTTGCATCTATGTCTTTTGTCGACAATGTTTCAACTGTTGTGTGCATATAGCGAAGAGGTATTGATAAAAGCAATGTAGCAATACCTATGTGCGCCGTCTGTACCACCCATGCGTCTGTTCCTGTGTGTCCGCCTTCGGCTTCAACGGAATATTTTATCTTTTCTTTTTCTGCGGTGTCTTTTGCAAGGTTAAAAAGTTTTCTGTTTATATTAGGACCGCAGGTTATAACTGTTCCTGAGCCTAATTTAAAGGTTGAAGCAGAACCGCTGTCAGGCGTAGTGCCATGACAAACATCCACAACTATCGCACAAACAGGTTCGATTCCATTAGCACCTATATGAGCTCCACGAAGTCCTACTTCTTCCTGAACAGCGCATAAAACCGCAATATTAAAGGGAAGTTTTTTGCCCTTTAATTCCTTTAATGCCATAAGTAATGCTATTACACCTGCTCTGTCATCAAGGTATTTTCCTGAAAGTTTTTTGTTGAGGAGCTTTACAGCTTCCGTCTTAAAATAAATCATATCTCCGGGAGTTACGATTTCCTTTACTTTGTCATAGGCGAGACCTACATCTATTGTCATATCTTCCATCTTGGGAGCTTTGTCTTTTTCGCCATCGCTCATTAAGTGTGGTGCTTTTGCACCAATGATACCGAAAAGTTCTTTCTTACCGCATACGACAACTTCGCAAGATGGCAGAATTCTCGGGTCTACTCCACCAATAGCTACAAATGATATAAATCCATCTTCAGTTATATCTTTTACCATAAGGCCTATACCGTCGGTGTGTGCTTCTATCATAACTGTGGGAGCATTTTTCTTTTCGGAATAAATATACCCTATCACATTTCCTGACAAGTCGCATGTTACATCGTCACAGTACTTTGACAAAAGTTTTTCTATTTCGGGCGTAACGGTGTATTCAAATCCCGATATACCACCTTTATCGGATAGTTTCATCAGTTCTTTTATCATAATTTGTTTACCAGTTCTTTAAAAAGATTTCCTCTTTCTTCAAAATTATTGAACATATCGAAGCTTGTGCTTGCAGATGAAAGTAAAACTACATCGCCTGGTGTTGCATTCATTTTTGCAAGGTTTACTGCTTCTTCGTAACTTTCGGCAAAAAACGTAGGTACTGTTTTGCCTGTCTTTTTTACCGCTTCGTCAATTACCTTTGATGTAGCACCGATTAAAATCAGTGTCTTTACGTGATTTGCTATAGGTTCGCCTATTTCATCGTAGGGAATTCCTTTGTCTTTTCCGCCTGCAATCAGTACCACAGGTTCTTTGAATACATTCAATGTATTTATAGTGCGGTTTGGCGATGAGTCGATAGAACTGTTGTAATATCTTACGCCGTCTATGGTTCTTACCAATTCTATTCTGTGGGGAACTCCGCCAAAATTCTTTGCAACTTTTTCTATTGTTTCCTTATTTACCAATCCATATACAGCCGCTATCGCGGTCATATAGTTTTCTACATTGTGTTTGCCGGGGATTTTTATATCAGAAATATTAAGTACTTCATCGTCGCCTACACAGATTATGCCATCTTTTATATGGACATCTGCAGGTTTTTTGGATGAAAAACTGATGTTTTTGCCTTTGGAAATTTTTCCTATTTCACGAGTTACTTCATTTTCAAGATTGGTAACTAAAATATCGTCTTTACCCTGATGAAGCATTATGTTTTTCTTTGCTTCAATATACTCATTGTAATCTGTATGCCAGTCAAGGTGATTGGGTGTAATGTTGGTTATTACTGCAATTTCGGGGCTTTTTTTCATTGTATGAAGCTGAAAACTTGAGAGCTCTAAAACTGCATAGTCGCTCTTCTTCATTTCTTCTGCTCTGGTCATTAAAGGCGTGCCGATATTTCCGCCAAGGTGCGCAGTATAACCTGCTTCTGTCAGCATTGTATGGATAAGTGTTGTGGTAGTGGTTTTTCCGTCACTGCCTGTTACCGCAATGATTTTTGCAGGGCAGATTTCAAAGAACACTTCCATTTCAGAAGTAATTATACTTCCCTGCTCCCTGCATTTTACTATTGACGGATGGTCGTATCTCATACCGGGTGTTTTGAAGATTATTTCTCCTGATAAATTATCAAGGTAATTATATCCTAAAACAAGTGATACACCCATCGATTTCAGTTCTTGTGCTATATC